>CACWHO010000036.1:7355-9519 GCA_902760765.1 uncultured Eubacteriales bacterium
ATTTGTCGAGGAGGTAGTTTATGAAAAAATATATAAAAATATTATTAAGTATATTACTGACATTAGGTTTGATACTAATAACTATGAGTTTTATAATTGAAAATATCGTTGTGAAAACTTTTTCACAGGAGATATTATCAAAAAAAATATCGGGTTATTTTTTAGATGAAATTATTTATGATGTAGATACAAATACCTTAGAAAAAATAGAATATAACATTAGAAATAGCAAATATACCAGTAAAATTACTTCAAAATTTATAAAAACAATAACAAAAAATGTAGCATATAATGAAAATATAAATTTTGATATTTCAAAGGAAATAGATTTACTAATTTCAGAAAATATGCCGAAGAATCTATATAATGATAAGGTAAATAGTACTAAAGAATATTTAAATGAAAAGATTGTAAATACTGAAAAAACTTTAGAGGAAAATTTAGTATATTCATTTGGAGATTATTATATTACAATTTTGAAACTATATAATATATTGACTAATACTTATTTTAGAATAGTAATGTTGTTAACTTTTATCATAAGCATAATAGGATTAGTAATGATGGAAAAATATAAATCATTAAAAGTAATTCAAATAAGCAGTTTGATTACTGCAATAATTACAGGAATAGTATTTGTTGCAATTAAACTATTATCTAATTTTATTGATCAAAGATTAGCAGGAGGATGGTTAAGTAATATAAATTTAAGATTAATGATTACTTTTATCATAATAGAATTTATAATTAGTTTAGTATTATTTATAGTAATAAAAAAATTAAAATTTGATAATAATGATAAAAATTAAGGTTAGCTACAACTTACAATTTATACTACAGATGATGGACAAGTTGATATTGAAGTAAGACTTGAAGATGAAAATGTTTGGCTCACGAAAAATTCAATGGCAGAATTGTTTGATACTACAAAACAAAATATAAGCTTACATATAAAAAATATCTTTGATGAAAAAGAATTAGACGAAAATTCAGTTGTCAAGGAAAACTTGACAACTGCTAAAGACGGAAAAAATATAAAACAAAATTTTATAATTTAGATTTAATTATATCTGTAGGATACAGAGTAAAATCAGTTCGTGGAACTCAATTTAGAATATAGGTAAATAAATTAATAAAAGAGTATTTAATAAAAGGATATAATCTTAATGTTAAAAGGTTTAAAAATAATGGTGGTGGAACATATTTTGAAGAAGTACTTGAAAAAATTAGAGATATTCGTTCATCAGAAAAAGTATTTTGGAGAAAAATTTTGGATATATATGCTACTAGTGTTGACTATGATGCTAAAAATGAACAAACAAGAGAATTTTTTAAAACGGTTCAAAACAAAATGCATTATGCAGTTCATGGTAATACTGCAGCAGAAGTTATATTTAATAGAGTAGATAGTCAGAAAGAAAATATAGGACTAACTAATTTTAAAGGAAATATTCCAACAAAAGCAGAAACAGAAATTGCCAAAAATTATTTAAGCAAAAAAGAACTATGACTCATAAAGAAATATTATAAGGAGCAGGAACAATATCTCATGAAAAAGCATTAGAAAAAGCGCATAAAGAATATGATAAATATATGAAATCGCATTTAACGCAAGCTGAAAAAGACTATTTAGAAATAATGGGAGAAGATATAAAATTTATAGTAATCTAAGGTAATGTTCGGAAACTTTTGATATTGTGATATTATTAAATACAAGATAGAAGCAGAAAGGAGAAAATTTTTGGATAATAAATTGATAGGTAATGAAAATAATATAATTTTTTACAATGATGAAGAAGGACAAACAAAAATAGAAGTTATTTTGCAAGATGAAAATGTATGGTTAAATATTGAGTCATTAACAAAATTATTTAAAATCGATAGATCTGGTATAACAAGGCATATAAATAATATTTACAAAGATGAAGAACTAGAAGAAAATTCAACATGTGCAAAAATTGCACATGTTCAAAAAGAAGGCAACAGAAGCGTTACGAGAGATATTGCATATTATAATCTTGACATGATTATTTCTATTGGGTTTAGAGTAAATTCAAAACCAGCTATTAAATTTAGAACTTGGGCAAATAAAATCATAAAGGATTATATGATTCAAGGTTTTGCTCTAGATGATGATAGATTTATGAAAGGCAGAAAAACTGAC
>CACWHO010000037.1 GCA_902760765.1 uncultured Eubacteriales bacterium
TTAAAATTCTTTAAATATATTATCATAATAAGAGGTTTAAGGCAATATTTAAGGTATCAAAAAAATAAATTAATTTAGGCAAAACATTTAATATATTAACAAATTTTACATTTTTTAATATCAATATAAAATAAATAAAAATTTAGGTCTAAAATATTGCATATTTTAATATTCTAGTATATAATGAAAAAAATCCTTGAGATATAATTATAACTCGAGTTGCCTTAATTAATTGTTCATAGTATTTGAACGGGAAGGTAGTATTATGAAAAAAATTTTATCAAATTACAAGGCTACAATTATTCTTTTAGTTGCTATAATTGTAGGATGTATCGTTGGATTAATTTTCAAAGAAAAAGCAACTATATTAAGTCCTTTAGGAGACTTATTTTTAAATCTATTATTAGTTATTATTGTACCACTTATTTTTTTAAACATTACGACAGCAATTTCAAAGATGAAACAACCCAAAAGATTAGGAAAAATTATTTTATCTATAGTAGGAATTTTTGTTATTACTTCTCTTGTAGCAGTTTTGGTTGGCTTTCTTAGTACATATTTTGTAAAGCTTGTAAAACCAGAAGATGGAGAAAAAATAAAAGCACAACTTGAACAGACAACAGATAGTGAAGAATCAAGTGAAGATGAAGATATGACAATTGCAGATAGAACTGTTAAACTTGTTTCTGTTAATGATTTTTCAAAATTATTTTCAAGAGATAATATAATTGCATTATTGATATTTTCAATAATCGTTGGAATTGCAATAAATATGTCTGGAGAAAAGGCAGAGCCATTTAGAAAGGTTTTGGAATCAGCAAATGATGTTATGACAAATATTGTAAAAATTATAATGTATTATGCACCAATTGGACTTGGTTGTTATATGGCTTCATTTATTGGAAGTTTTGGTAGTTCAATTGCAGTTGGATATTTAAAAACATTTGTAATATATCTAGTTGTTGCAATAGCATTTTATTTTATAGTTTATACTATTTATGCTTTTATTGCTGGTGGAAAAACAGGGGTAAAAGCCTTTTGGAAAAATATATTTCCTGCAACAATCACAGCTTTAGGAACATGCTCAAGTGCAGCTTGCATTCCTGTTAATATAGAAACAGCAAAGAAAATTGGCGTTTCAGATGATATTGCTGAGACAACAATACCACTTGGAACAAGTTTCCACAAAGATGGTTCAATAATAGGCTCAATGTTTAAAATAATGTTTTTAGTTTGTTTATTTGGAACAAATGTTGGAACAGCAAGTGGAATATTTACAATTTTGGGTGTTGCATTACTTGCAAATCTTTTAATAACTGCAGTTCCAATAGGTGGAGGAACAATATCAGAAATGTTAATAATTTCTATGTTGGGTTTCCCTGTTGCAGCATTACCAATTTTAACAATAATAGCAACAATAATAGATGCACCAGCAACAGTCTTAAACGTTGTTGGAGATGATGCTTCTTCAATGATGGTTGCAAGAATAGTTGATGGCAAAAACTGGAATAAAACAAAAGATTAAAAAAATTTAATAATAATAAAATAATAATAGATTATAAAATCTCTGCTTGATTCGCAGAGATTTTTGTAAAACAGGAGAAAAAATGAAACTAATATATATTATCGGAAAAAGTTCATCAGGAAAAGATACAATTTTTAATATTTTAAAAAAAGAATTAAATGTGAATACATATGTAATGTACACGACCAGACCACAAAGAGACGGAGAAATTGATGGAATTACATATAATTTTGTAACAGATGAAAAAATGAAGGAATATATTAATGGTAAGGGAAAATATAAAGTTATAGAATATAGAACATACAATACTGTATTTGGACCATGGACTTATGCAACAATAGATGATGAACAATTTAAATCAAATAAAGATTTATTAATGATTGGAACTCTAGAATCTTATATAAAAATAGTTCGATTTTTTAAAGATAATAAAAATGTTGAAGTTGTACCAATATATGTAGAAGTACCAGACAATATAAGAATAAGAAGAGCATTAGAGAGGGAAGAAAATCAAAAAGAACCACATTATCTTGAAATGTGCAGAAGATTTATTGCAGATAGTGAAGATTTTTCTGAAGAAAATCTTAAAGAAGCTGGTATAACAAAAAGATTCCAAAATTTGGATTTAAATGAGTGCATTGGACAAATAAAAAAATATGTGTTATAATCAATACAGATGGTGCATTATTCTAGTCATACTTAAGTTTACGAGGGTGGGGCTAAAAATCCACTAAAGGGCATATCATTGAAGTTTCTTGTATGTGCGCGAAATGCCAGTTTTGTGTGTATTCAGGGAGTAAAGAAACTGGGGTAATATATAATGGCATATATATGATTCCCTAATTTCGCGGAGGCTTAAAAATTTTTTAAGTATAACCTATGTTGAGTGCCAAGACACAAAATACATAGTGTAGCCTGTCTCGAGTGAGTATATTGGGAGTATTCATAAGAAGTATTTAATAATTTGGCCAATTGTTTTTTACTTGAATTACGAAATTATGCTTGCAAAAAAGACTAGTAAACTTAGCAAAGTATGTTAAGGAAAACTTCTAGAATGTTTGCTTTATCTATAAGCTTGAAAGTCTAAGGATTAAGGTACGGATTTTAGTGGCGATCTGGTGGCTAAAGTAATTTAGTTATTTTTCATAATCGGAAACGGCTATAACAGTAATGTTAAGCGAAAAATAGAGAAATTCAACCAGACCTAAACCGTAAAATTTACTTAGGTTTTTACCATCTTTAAATAGAAAATATAGGGATTATGGGAAATTCTCAAATCCCTTTTTTCATAAATATATTGAAAGGAAACAAAAATGAGTAAAAAAAGTGATAATTCAAATACAAAGTGGGTTATAGAGTCATTTATAATTACATTTATATTATCATTGATATTTTCATATATTTCAACAAATGGGATATCTAGCTTGAATATTATACAGGCACTTATAATTCTAATTTTGGTTGTCTTTATAGGAATTATTTTTGATATTGTTGGTGTTGCTGTAACAGTTGCAAATGAAGAAGAATTCCATGCAAAGGCAACGAAGAAGATAAAAGGCTCAAAAGACTCAATAAAACTTATAAAAAATGCTCCAAAGGTTGCAAATATTTGTGCTGATGTTATTGGTGACATTTGTGGAGTTTTAAGTGGTTCAATTAGTGCATTAGTAGCAATTAAAATTGGGCAAGAATTAAACCTATCATTTAATATACAATTTATTTTAAGTGCATTAGTTTCAGCAATAACTGTTAGTGGAAAAGCTTATGGAAAGCGTATCGCCAATGAAAATTCCACGGAAATTGTGCATAAGGTTGGGATTATTTTAAACAAATTTAACTTTAGAAAAGAAAAAAGTGTAAAAAAATAATTCTTAAAATTTTAATTTAAATTGAAATTCAATAAAATATTTTGCTATAATTTTTTTATTTAAGTAAAAATTGTAAAAAATAAAATTGTTGAATAAAAGGATGTGATTTAATATGAAAGTATTAATAACAGGTGCATCTTCTGGAATTGGAAGAGATATGGCAAAAGAACTTGCCAAAAGAAAATATGATTTAGTTTTGGTAGCAAGAAACAAAGAAAAATTAGAAGAAATACAACGTGAATTAAAAGATAAACGAAATGTAAATGTTGAGATTATACAGCTTGATATTAGCAATGAAGAAAATTGTATAGAATTGCATAATAGAGTACAAGATGTGGATATCTTAATTAATAATGCAGGATTTGGAGATTGTGGAGATTTTGCAGAAACAGAGTTAGAAAAAGATTTAACAATGATAAAAACAAATATAATTGCACTTCATACATTAACAAAACTATATTTAAAAGATATGAAAAATAAGGCAACATATTATTCTACGAAAGCTTATGTTGTAAGATTATCAGAATCTATAAGAGAAGAATTGAAAAAGGCAAATTCAAATGTACAAATTAGTATTTTGTGCCCAGGCCCTGTAAATACTAATTTTAATAAAGTAGCAAATGTTAGATTTGATATGAAATCACGTACAAGTGAGCAGGTAGCTAAGTATGCAATAGAAAAATTTTTAAATGGTAAATTTAGAATTATTCCTGGATTTGATGTTAAACTTGGAATATTTTTTGCTAAATTATTGCCAAGTAGTTTAATGGCAAAAATAACATATAATGTTCAAAAAAGGAAATTGTATAGATAATCTATGCAATTTTTTTTTGTAAGTATATATTGATACAATAAAAAGTAAAATATTCCAGACTTAATGGAAATATATTTATTCTTTACAGGTTTTTATTAATTCCTTTAAAATTTTCGCAGACTGTTTTGATGCTACTTCAAGATATTTTCTAAAATCAACTTTATTATTGCCATTAGGTGTATCTGAAATTCCTCTAATTACTAAAAAAGGAATTTTATCTAAGAAACATACCTTTCCGGATTAGCACAAAAAGTATCTGCTGTTGCAATTGTGCCCACTATAGCTTTATAGTTATCATCTTTTAGGCTCTCTTTATTACTTGAATTTGATTCTATATTACAGTTTTCTATGTTTTCAATTACTTCTTTGCAATTTTTAATTAGTTCTTTATCACAATAAAAATATTTTCCAAGCTTTCCAATTTGACCTTTTTCATATCCAAGACTAGATATATCAAAGTCATATTGGACTAATTTATCAGCAATTACAATATCTTTTACGTTTAAAAATTCATCTACTGCACCTGCGGAACCAACATTTATTAATTTGTTTATTTTATAATTGTCAATTATAATTTGCGAAGTTCTTGCAGCATTTACTTTCCCTTCACCACATTGTACAAGTACACAATTTTTGCCTTCAATAATTCCTTTATAAAAATTCAAATTAAAAATATTTTTTTCTTCAATATCTACCATCAATTTTTTTATTTCATTCATTTCTTTTTCTTCTGCTGCAATAATTCCTATCATATTAGTTCTCCTTAATTATTTTCCTCTTTGATTTAATGTTAATTAATATGTAAAATTATATCATTTGATATTAAAAATTACAATAATTTGGCTTGATTTTTACTTTACATTGTCAAATAATTTTTGAAAATAAATTTGTTATCAGCATAAAATAAGCATAAAAATAAACCAAAAGACTTGACAAATAAACAGAAATGGTGTAAAGTATATTAGCATTACATTTTTACAGTTTGTCATTTTTATTTTTTTAAAGGAAAAACAATTATGGAAAAGAATGTTAAAATAAGTATTTTATGTGATTTATATGGAAATTTATTAACAAAAAAACAATTTGAATTTTTAAATGATTATTATAATAATGATTTAACATTATCTGAAATTGCAGAAAATAAAAAAATTACTAGACAAGCGGTAAGAGATAATATAATTAAAGGAGAAAAGAAGCTTCTTGAATATGAAACAAAATTAAAATTCATGAAAAAAACTATGAATCAAGAAAAAGTATTTAAAGAAGTTGTAAAAGAACTCTCTGAAATTGAAAAGGATTCAAAAGATAAAAGAATTACCACAATTAAAGCAAAAATTGAGGACTTGATTATTTAGTTAAACAAATGAAAAATGTTTAAAACAAGGAGGTAAAAAATGGCTTTTGAAGGTTTATCTTCTAGATTACAAGAAATAACAAGAAAACTTGGTGGAAAAGCAAGAATAACAGAGTCAGATTTAAAGGATATATTAAGAGAGGTTAAACTTGCTTTACTAGAGGCTGATGTTAACTATAAAGTTGTAAAAGAATTTATTGCTGAGATTCAAGAAAAAGCATTGGGCCAGGACGTACTTAAGTCTTTAACACCAGGGCAACAAGTTGTAAAAATTGTAAGAGATGAATTAACAGAATTACTTGGAGGAACTGAAAGTAAAGTCAATTTTTCATCAAATCCACCAACAATTATAATGCTTGTTGGTTTACAAGGGTCTGGTAAAACTACAACAGCTGGAAAACTTGCAAATCTTTTTAGAAAACAAGGTAAAAAGCCATTGCTAGTTGCTTGTGATGTTTATAGACCAGCAGCAATTAAACAATTGCAGGTGGTAGGTGCACAACTTAATATTCCTGTTTATGCAAATGAGAATTCAAAAGATGTTGTACATATTGCAAAGCAAGCAGTTGAAACAGCAATTTCAAAATTAAATGATGTTGTTATTTTAGATACAGCAGGACGTTTACAAATTGATGAAGAATTAATGCAAGAATTACAAAATGTAAAGACTCAAGTTAAGCCACATGAGGTTTTGCTAGTTGTTGATTCAATGACAGGACAAGAAGCGGTAAATGTTGCTCAAACTTTTGATGAAAAAGTTGGAATAGATGGAATTGTTTTAACAAAATTAGATGGAGACACAAGAGGTGGTGCTGCACTTTCTGTAAAGAAAGTTACAGGAAAGCCAATTAAATTTGCTGCGACTGGAGAAAAAATGAATGATATTTCAGTTTTTTATCCAGATAGAATGGCATCAAGAATTCTTGGAATGGGTGATATTTTATCAGTTATTGAAAAGGCTGAGGAAACATTTGATTTAGAGCAAGCAGAAAAACTTGAAAAGAAAATGAAAAAGAGTGAATTAGACCTTGATGATTATTTAGCACAATTAAGACAAGTAAAAAAGATGGGTTCATTTTCATCAATATTAAAATTAATTCCAGGAATGAATAAATATAAAGATTTAAAAGTAGATGATAAAGAATTTTCTAGAATTGAAGCTATAATTTGCTCAATGACTAAACAAGAAAAGAGAAATACAAAACTTTTAAATGCTAGCAGAAGAATTAGAATTGCTAAAGGTAGTGGAACAACAGTACAAGATGTTAATAAATTCATGAAATCATATGAAATGACACAAAAAATGATGAAGCAGATGAAAAGCAATGGTAGCATGAAAAGGTTGATGAATGGCATTGATGAAAATACACTAAAAAACTTCAAAATTTAGATTTTAAGGTCTAGTCAAGTTTAGAATCTTTAGTATCAAAGAGTTAGATTCTTAAGTCTAAATATTAAAATGTTATTAATTTTTTAAATTTATATAGATTTTTTAGGAGGTGAATTAAAATGGTAAAAATAAGATTACAAAGAGAAGGAAAGAAAAAGGCTCCATTCTATCATATAGTTGTAGCTGATTCTAGAAGCCCAAGAGATGGAAAAATAATTGAACAAGTTGGAACATATGACCCAATGACAAAACCATCTACAATAATTCTAAATAAAGAAAAAATTGAACAATGGGTAAAAAATGGTGCAAAACCAACAGAAACAGTTAAAAAATTAATTGAAACTGCAACAAAATAATTAAAAGTGAGGAAAACTAAATGAAAGAAATTTTAGAATCTATAATATTAAATATAGTTACTAATAAAGAAGCTGTAAATATTACAGAAACTCAAAAAGATGATATTATTGAATATCAAATTAAAGTTGCAAATGAAGATATGGGTAGAGTAATTGGTAAACAAGGTAGACTTGCAAAATCTATTAGAGTTGTTGCAAAAGCAATAGCAAATAGAGAACATAAAAAAGTAGAAATTGAATTTGTAGATTAAATTTGAATTAATAAAATTCAGAAAGGAATGATATGCAAAATTTTTTAGAGATTGGTCAAATTGTAAATACATTTGGTATTAAAGGAATGGTAAAGGTTGTTTCTTATGCAGATGATGTTACAATATTTAAAAAATTAAAAAATATATATTTACGAAGTAATAAAAACAGAGAAAAATATGAAATTGAAGAAGTCAAATTTCAAAATAATTTTGTTTTACTAAAATTAAAAGGTATTGAAAATCCAGAAGATGCAAACCTTTTAAGAAATAAATATATAGATATTGATAGAAAAGATGAACCAGAACTAGAAAATGATACATATTATGTTGCAGATTTAATTGGATTGCAGGTTTATACAGACCAAAATGTTTTGCTTGGTGTGGTAGATGATATACAAAATTTTGGAAGTTCTGATATTTATTATGTAAAAACTCAGGATGGAAAACAAATATTATTGCCAGGTATTCCAGATGTTATAAAAGAAATTAATCTTGATGATGGAAAAATAATAGTACATATTATAAAAGGTTTGATAGATTAATTAAGGAGGAAATATGCAATTTGATGTTTTAACTTTATTTCCAGAAATGTTTAATATCTTAAATGAGAGCATTATTGGAAGAGCACAAGAAAAAAAACTAATAAACATTAATTTAGTTAATATTAGAGATTTTTCAAAAGATAAACATAAAAAAGTTGATGATACTCCTTATGGTGGAGGAGCTGGGATGGTTATGCAGGCTGATGTTGTGTATGATGCATATAAATCAGTTGCAAATGATAAGGCAAAAGTAATCTATTTAACACCACAAGGTAAAAAATTAAATCAAAAAAAAGTTGAAGAACTATCAAAAGAAAAACATTTAATACTTCTTTGTGGACATTATGAAGGCATAGACCAAAGAGTAATTGATAAAATTGTTGACGAGGAAATTTCAATAGGAGATTATGTATTAACAGGTGGAGAAATTCCTGCAATGGTTTTGATTGATTCTGTTAGTAGATATGTAAAAGGAGTTTTAAAAGATGATTCAATAAAAGAAGAATCATTTTCAAATAATCTTTTAGAATATCCACAATATACAAGACCAGAAGTATTTGAGGGACAATCTGTCCCAGAGATTTTACTTACTGGAAATCACAAAGAAATAGATAAATGGAGAAAAGAACAAAGTTTAAAAATGACTTTGGAAAAAAGACCAGATATTCTTGAAAATATAGAATTATCTGAAGAAAATAAAAAGATTTTAGAAAAATTAAAAAAATGAATCTTTAAAATCAAATAAAAAATTTTAGAAAAAGAAATTGATGTGCCAAACAAAGTAGGCACCGCTCAAAAATTAAAAAGGAGGTAAATTCTAAAATGGATATTATTAAATCAATAGAACATGAACAACTAAAAGAAAAAATACCACAATTAGATGTTGGTAATACAGTTAGAGTACATGTTAGAATTAAAGAAGGAAATAAAGAAAGAATTCAAGTATTTGAAGGAATTATTATTAAAGTTCAAGGTGGAGGAGTTAACCAAACATTTACTGTAAGAAAAAATTCTTATGGTGTTGGTGTTGAAAAAACATTTTTAATTCATTCACCATTAGTAGAAAAAGTTGAGGTAGTTAGAGTTGGTAAAGCAAGAAGAGCAAAATTATTCTATTTAAGAGATAGAGTAGGTAAAGCTGCTAAAACTAAAGAGCAAGTTGGTGCAAGAATTGAAAATAAAGAAATAGTTATAAAAGAAAATGTTGCTGATAACGTAGAAGAAGCACCAGTTCAAGAAGTTAAAGCAGAAGAAGTTGTTGAAACACCAGTTGAAAAAGTAGAAGAAGTAAAAGCAGAAACAGCTGAAGCTAAGACAGAAGAAGTAAAGGAAGAAGCAACTGAAGTAAAAAAAGAAGAAGTTAAATCAGAAGCAAAAGCTGAAGAGACAAAAAAAGAAGAATAATAAAATAGTAACAAATAAAAAATTCTCTAAATATAATATCTTAATAAGATGTAATATTTGGGGGATTTTTTAATGAAAGAAGAAATTACTTTAGATAAATTAGAGTTAAATTCAATTGGAATAATAGAAAAAATTGATTGTGAAGGTATAATAAAAAGAAGACTTTTTGATTTAGGACTTGTAAAAGGGACAAAAATAAAACCAGTACTGAAAAGCCCATCAGGTGACCCAAGAGCTTTTGAATTTAGAGGTAGTTTAATTGCGATTAGAAAAGAACAAACTGAAAAAATTTATTGCAAAACTGTATAAGTATGTATTATAATGATAGTATCAAAAATTTATTTTAAGATTGGAGAACATTTATGGATTTTAATCAAAAACAAATTGATGAACTTGAA
>CACWHO010000038.1 GCA_902760765.1 uncultured Eubacteriales bacterium
TTTGGAATACCAGCAAGCATTGTAGCTTCATCAAGAGTTAAATCTTTTGGTTCTTTGTTATAATATCCTTTACTAGCCTGTCCAATACCATAATAGCCATTTCCAAAATATGCAGAATTAACATATATTTCAAAAATTTCCTTCTTAGAATAATTTTTTTCTATATCATATGCTGCAAGTATTTCACCTAATTTTCTTAAAAAAGTTTGTTCTTGATTAAAAACAATATTTTTTGCAACTTGTTGTGTAATTGTACTTCCACCTTCTTGAAGTTCTTTATTTTTAATATTTGTAAATGTAGCCCTTGCAAGTGCAATAAAATCAACAGCACCATGGTCATAGAATCTATGGTCTTCTACTGCAATAACTGCATTTCTATAATTAACAGACATATCATCAAAAGAAACAAAATCACTTTTTTTCGTTACTTCTTCAACTCTTGTAATTAATGGCTTTTGCTTTAGTTGATATGAATAATAAATTTGTCCTACTAAAAATAAAAGAGATATAATTATTATGATTAATATTATAATCATAAAAAGTAATTTTCTAAAAAATTTCATAATTATAGCCTTTCGTATTATTGGTAGCGTTAACTAAAATGTATTTTTTAATAAATTATTTAATACTACCTATTTAAAATCAATTATATTATATATAAAAAACATATAAAAATCAATGAGATTATAATAGTTAGTTAGAATTTTAAATTAAAAAATGACTTAAAAAAATACTAATACTTTTGATACTCTCCATTTTTATATATAAATAAGTCACCTTCTTTGCAATCATTTAACAATTCTTCAGGAAAATCTATTTCTTCGAATCCCTCATTATCTTTATTTGTAACATAAATATGTCCATCTATTCTTTTACTTTGTAAATATTCTTTTTGCTCTTCTAATAATTCATTTTTCATGTTGTTTATTTCTATAGAAACTTCATTAGTTGCTTTTTCATCTAAAATATAATTGTCTCCTGATTTTCTTAAAACACTTCCAATTGAGGTTTCATTAGGTAAATTCTCTGTGTTTACTTCTATAATAGAACTACTTTTGCCTTTTTCACAAATACATAAATTATAGATATGTTCATCTTTAGAATTTCTGTCAAAAATATAGTACATTGTGTCATTATTCATATTTCTACTTGCATAATTATTCAAAATGTTAAGCCTTTCAATAAGCATTTTATCTCTATATTTTGTAATTATTTTGTTTCCATTATAAGTAGGATTAAGCATGGTAATATTTTCCCTTTCATATATATTTGTTGAGATATTGTTTTCCAAATAATTTTGTAATTCTTTCATGAAGTTATGTACAAAATTATTGCTTTTTAAGCCATTAACTATGTTATTTATTAAATCTAAATCCAATAAAAATCACTCTCCTATTAAAATTTTCGTTTTGGAAAATTTGCTATTGAAAAATAGCAAAAAGAAATAAATATAGAGTGATTATATATTATCTTTACATAATTTGTCAACTAGTTTTTAATTAATTCACCTGTTTTATAATCTATATTTGCTCCAGGTTGTACATTATAAACAAAGACATTAAATGATAGCTTTCCATTGTCTTCTACAGAATATGCTTCCATTTCTACACCAGTAGTTAAAAGGTTTGTATCTTTATAAATAGGTGTAACTCTGTATAAAACATGATTATTTTTATTTTTGTCCATATATTCATTAACTTGCATTTCGATTGGTAACATACCTTGCACATTAAAATACCTTGTTCCAGTGATTAAATTTTTTTCATTAGCGTCTTCATCTGTTAAACTATGTGCTATTAAGTGGCATCTATTATATAAATATTCTCCATTAAATTTAGTTTGTTTCCAGCCAGTTGGATGAATATTACTAATATTTCCTCTTTTATCTCCAGTTTTAGGCATTGTTTCTTTGCAAATATTTGCATATGCAACACCACATCTTCCTAAAATATCTAATTCACTATAATGTTCAAAAGCTTCTGTTGTGTAATCATCTTCATTGAAATATGGTTTATTATCATTAATTTTGATGCGAATTTCGTTATTATAATCTGGTATATTTTCTAAACTAGAATATGTAATATCATTTGAAATGTTATTATAATTTTTAGTATCATTTGTTTTGTAATCAGGCTTTTCAATAAAATATGATAAAATTGCTATGATTACAAATATTATTAAAAGTGTTATTAATTGTTGTTGATTTAATTTTTTATTTTTTCTTTTTCTACTCATTTGTTTCATCCTTTTGTGAAATTATATCATATGCTTTTAGAAGTATCAATGTAATTTTTAATACAAACAAAAATTTGCAAAAATATTGACTTTTAAATTTATAACTTATATAATATACAAAAATAAAAAAATTAAAATAGTGTTGAGTAATTTATAAGAAGTATTTTATTTAACACTAGCAAAGCGAAGCAGGGGGAATTAAAATGAACGAAAATAAGGAAAAATTTTTAGGATTATTAAAACAAGTAAAAAGAGAAGGAATAGATGATTTAATAGAATTTATAGAAAAAACAGACTTTTTTACAGCACCAGCAAGTACAAGATTTCATGGAGATTATGAAGGGGGATTATTAGAACATAGTTTAAAAGTATATGAAATTTTGAAACACAAAGTAGAAACAAGTATTGAGCCTTTAAATGTAGCCCCAGAAACACTTATAATTGTGCCATTATTACATGATTTGTGTAAAGCAAATTTTTATAAAGTAGATTATAGAAATGCAAAAAATGCACTAGGAGTATGGGAAAAAGTTCCATATTATACAGTTGATGACACAATTCCTTATGGACATGGAGAAAAATCTGTTATGATGATAACAGAATATATGAAACTAACACCAGAAGAAAAATATTCAATTCGTTGGCACATGGGTTATACAGAGCCAAAAGAATTATATAATACAATTGGAGCAGCATATAAAAAATACCCACTTGCATTATTGATGCATGAAGCAGATTTAGAGGCAACATATTTTTATGATATTTAAAGAATATTAAAGTATATAAATAAGAATATTTATTTTAAAAAATTGGACAATCAGAGTAAAAAAATATCGAGGAGGAACTATATGTTAGCATATATTAAAGGAACATTAGAAATGAAAATGACAGGATATGTTGTAATTGATGTTGGTGGACTTCGGTTACAAAATATATATGTCAGATTCAGGAATTGAAAAAATAGGAAATATAGGAGATATTGTAAAAGTACATACATATTATAGAGTTAGAGAAGATGATATAAGTATTTTTGGATTTAATACATTGGAAGAATTAAAAATGTTTGAACTTTTAATATCTGTAAGTGGTGTTGGAGCAAAAACAGCTGTAAGCATGCTTTCTGTTTGTGAGCCAACAGATTTTGCACTTGCTATTATTTCAGAAGATGTAAAAACATTAACACAAATTCCAGGGATTGGTGCAAAATCTGCACAAAGAATTATTTTGGAATTAAAAGATAAAATAAAGAAAGAACAACAAATTGAAGAATTAACGTCAAAGGCAAAAGATGAAAAATCAAAAGTACAAGTTGCATTTGAAAAGAACCAAAAATTAGAAGAAGCAATGTCAGCTCTTCAAGTTTTAGGATATAATAAGAGAGAAATTGAAAAGGCATTTAGCAATATTGATAAAGAAAATTTAAGCACAGAAGATTTAATTAGAAAAAGCTTGGCAGTATTAGGAAAATAGAATTAATTTAAAATTATAAAAAATGAAACTGTCACAAATTGTGACTCTTTAAATTGAAGTCAATTATTAAAACAAATAAAAAAGAAGGAATTAAATTGGATAAAAATCAACCACTAGCATACAGAATGAGACCTAGAACACTTGATGAATATGTTGGTCAAGAACATGTACTTGGAAAAGACAAAATATTATATAGAACAATTAAAGCAGATAGACTATCAAGTATCATATTATTTGGGCCTCCAGGATGTGGAAAAACATCACTTGCAAAAGTAATTAGTGAGACAACAAAATATAAATTTTATAAAATAAATGCAGTAACAGCAGGAGTATCAGATATAAAAAAAGTTATAGAAGAAACACAAAATTTTATGATAAATCCAGCTGGAAAGAGCATTTTATTTATTGATGAAATTCATAGATTCAACAAACTACAACAAGATGCATTATTGCCGTATGTTGAAAATGGACTAATTATATTGATTGGAGCAACAACAGAAAATCCATATTTTGAAGTAAACAAAGCTCTAATATCTAGGTCAATGGTTATAAAATTAGAGCCATTAACAGAAGAAAACATTTTCCAAATTTTAAAAAATGCTTTAAAAAGAGAAGATGGTTTAGGAGAATATAATATAAAAATTGAAGATGAAACATTAAGGAAATTAGCAATTATTGCAAATGGAGATGTTAGAACAGCATTAAATGGATTAGAAATTGCAGTACTTACAACAAATATGGAAAGTGATGGATATATCCATATAACAGATGAAATAATTAAGAATTGTGTGCAAGAAAGAAAATCAGTTTTTGATAAAAATGGAGATACACATTATGACAATATTAGTGCATTTATTAAATCTATGAGAGGTTCAGACCCTGATGCTACAATATTTTATTTAGCAAGAGCATTAAATGGTGGAGAAGATCCAATGTTTTTAGCTAGAAGAATTACAATATGTGCATCAGAAGATGTTGGTATGGCAAATCCAAATGCACTTGTTGTTGCAAATTCAGCAATGCAGGCAGTTCATACAATTGGAATGCCAGAGGCAAGAATTTTACTTGCAGAAGCGGCAGTTTATGTTGCAGTTTCACCAAAATCAAATGCAAGTTATTTGGCAATAGATAAAGCCTTAGATGATGTAAAAAATAATGATACTGGGACAATTCCAATGCACATTCGTAATGCACCAATTGAAGATATGAAAAAATTAGGATATCACGAAGGATATTTATATCCACATGATTTTCCAAAACATTGGGTTGAGCAACAATATTTGCCAGATAAAAGAATTGGTACAAAATATTATATTCCAGATGAAAATATAGATAAAAAATTAAATGAATACCAAAATTTTAAAAAAGAATAATAATATTTTGGTAATTGTTCAAATATATATAAAAAAGTATCATTTAAAATTATTTTAAAGTTAGTGAGGATCGTTCAAAAATTCTCAAAAGTTTGTAAAAACTTTTGTAAGAATTTTTAGAATGAGGAACTTTATAAATAATTTTAAATGATACTTTTTTATATTATATTGAATATTTACCATAATGAAATAGAATAAAAAAGAAAAATTTGGAAAGCCTACTAAAATAAGTAGGCTTTTATTATTTAATATTTAGAAATGCTGGAGTTTAAATTGAAAAAATTTATAAAAATAATTATTTTAGGATTTTTTGCTGGAATTATAAACGGATTTTTTTCAACAGGTGGCGGACTTATTTTAGTTCCTGGATTCACATATTTATTAAAATTGAATGCACAAAAATCAAGAGGAACAACGATTTTTTGTATTTTACCAATGGTAATTACAAGCAGTTTTTTCTATTATAAGGGTAGTTTTATAAACTGGAAAATATCTATTCTTTGTGGAATTGGTGGAGCAATAGGTGGATTCATTGGAGCAAAATTGTTAAAAAAATTGCCATCAAAAATTTTGAAAATTATCTTTTCAATTTTTTTAATTTATGTATCATTTAGAATGTTGTTTATTTAAGATATTTACAAAAGGTTGAAAGTAATATCAACAATAAATTTGTTGTCATTACATATTATGACTTTTTGTAGTAGATTTGTGGATTAGAAGGAACATAGTTAAATATGGGTGAAATATTAATAGGTATTATTTCAGGAATTGTTAGTGGACTTGGTATGGGTGGTGGCACAATTTTAATTCTTTTATTAACAATTGTTATGAAATTAGAACAGCATGTTGCACAAGCTGCAAATTTGATTTTCTTTATACCAACATCTGTTGTTGCAATAATTGTAAATTTGAAGAATAAAAATGTTGAATTAAAACCTGCAATTTTGGTTTCAATTTTTGGAATTTTAGGTTCAATAATTGGTGCTAGATTTTCTGTAAATACAAATGTAAAAATTTTAAGAAAAGCATTTGCAGTATTTTTGCTTGTTATAGTAATACATGAAATATATACTATAATAAAAGAGAATAAAAAAATAAAAACTAGACAAAATAAATAAAAAAGTAGAAAGGATTTGAGATATATGAAATTTTTAAAAGGTTTTGTAGTTGGTGGAATTATAACAACAGGAGTTTTTATGATGTGTAATGATTCTAAAATGATGAACAAAAATAAAATGGTAAAAATGGGAAGACAATTTGCAAAAAAAGTAGGAATAATCTAAAAATAATTTGCAAAAAAAGTAGGAATAATCTAAAAATAACATTTATATTATTGTAATTTATTTTGTATGTTAAGCTATTAATTAGTAAAAATCAATAAAAAGGACTGCTAAACTAGCAGTCCTTTTTAGAATTAATATTCTTTATCTTCCTTTTCGTCTTTACATTCATCTTTGCCAGGTTTTCCATCGATAAAGCAATCACATTTGTCCATTTTGTCACCTTTTAAACATTTTCCTTCATGATGACATTTAGCACAAATTTTTATTTTTTTTGTTGCATTTGCCCAAATTTGAATTGCATATTTTCTATCAGGGCAAAGAGGACCAAATACAAATTCTCCTTCTTTATCAGTAAAGGATAACAAATAAATTAATTGAGAGAGTAACAATTCATTTATAGTATTTAATAATTCATAATTAGTAAAAAAGAAAGGAAACATCCATATTATAAAGAAAAGAATATAAAATGTATTACGACTTTGTAGTTACATAATATTTGTGTAACTAGTATATAAAAAGTTGTAATACATTTTTTTTGACATTATATTATGAAATATATAGTTAGAAAGCATGAGACTCTTTTAAAATCAGGATTTAATAATCCATAATAAAATTAAACATTAAAAGAGAAATGCATATAAAAAAGCATTTAAAGAGAAATTTCATAACAGCCATTTACATACTTAATTAATCGAATTAATATTAATTTAGAATTACTTAATGTATATCTGTCATTTGGAGAATTTATTTTATTATTTCAGTAAATTCTCCACCCCTTAAATAAATAATAAGAAAGGACTGGTTGTTATGTGTATTAAAGTTGAAGATTTAAAAAGATTTAATGAAAAAGAATTTTCAAATTATTTTGAAAAATTAAAAGAAGAAATTAAAAATACTAATGATAACTTTATTATATTAAATGGAAAGGTTAATTGTGGTAAAACAACTATTGCTACTAAATTGGTTGATAATGCTAGTTATATGGAAAATATAAAGACATTATATTTCAGTTTAGAAACAAGTAAAAGTACGATAACAAAAATGATTAGGGAAGATTTAAATTATTTAAATATATATGATAGACCAATAACTATTGAAGATATAATTTCAAAAATTAAAGAAAAGGAACCAAAATTTGTTGTTATAGATTATTTACAGTTAATTGGTTTTGATAAATCAAAATGTTTGAGTAGGAATAAAGAATTAGAATTAATAAAAGAAGATTTAAAAAAATTAGCCAAAGAATTAAATATAAAAATTGTTGTTACTTCAATATGTAGATAAATTATAAAATATAAAAATTATGATAGGAAAATTAAAAAATGGAAAAAAGTCAATTAAAGATAAGTATTATTAGTATTGGTGGAGCTGGTACAGAGATGATTAATAGAATAATTGAAACAAATAAAAACGAAAATATTGATTTCATAACTATTAGTACATCATATTCAAACATACGTAGGTCAAATGCTAATTTTAAATTATTAGTAGGAGAAAAAATTGCAAATGGACTGGGATGTTTTAGTGATATAAATATTGCAGAAAAGGCAGTAAATGAAAGCAAAAAAGAAATAATGGAATTTTTACAAAAAAGATTGAAAGATACAAATATCGTATTTATAGTAGCTGGATTAGGTGGTGGATTTGGAACTGGAGCAACACCAATAATAGCAGATATAATAAGAAAAATGCAAATTGTAACAATATGTGTAGTTTCGTTTCCACCTTCATTTGAAGGAATGAAAAGAGCTGAACGAGCAAATAAAGGAAAAGAAAAAATAAGTAAAAATGTAGATTTATTAATAACTATTCAAATCGAAGAAATATATTTGAAAAACGGAATGGTTAAAGGAATTATTCAAACATATAAATATTTTGATGAAAGTGCAAGAAAAAATGTTCAAGAATTAATTAATTATTTTTCACTTTATAATTTAGAAAGCCTAAGCTATGAATACTTAAAAAAATTTATAAAAGAAAAATTTAGCTAATGAATTAAATATAAAAATTAATGTTACTTCAATATGCAGATAATGGGAGATATAAAAATGTTGATACAAACAGAAATCAATGAAATTGATAATATTTTGAATGTTAATAAAAATGGTTTAATTATTGCTTTTTCAAAATCAGATGAAGAAAAGAAAAATTTTATATTAAATATTGCAAGTAATATGGCGATTAAATATAACAAATCTATTGCAGTATTAAATTCTTCAATAAGCTTTAGAAAGTTCATTAATGAATGTATTAGAATACAATACGAAAATATTAGTAAAGTTGATTTAAAAGATGATTTAAGAGAATTTAAGAATAGATTAAAAAATGTTACTAACTCAAATATTTTAATTAACTTTGCTAGTAGTTATAACATAAATGAATTAATAGAAAAATGTAGATATGTAAAATCGAACCAAAATGTTAATTGATACGATTACAGAATTTAAAGAAATGCAAGCAGATATATTTTCAAAGTTAAAAGAATTAGCAGTAGAATTGAAAGTTTGTATAGTGTGTGTTTAATAATAAAGTTATAAAAAATGGAGTTAAACAATGATTAAAAGAAAATATTTAAAATATGATATTCAAATTAATGAACAATATATAATAAAGCAATTAGTAAAATGTTTTGTTTATAAAAATAGTACAAATAATTTAAAAAAGTGGAAAAAAGATATTTATTATTTGTTTAATCAAGTACCTTATATGAAACCTTTTAGAAGATTTCCGACATATAAGCAATTAAGAAGATGGACTATAAATCATTTTGAAAAAGGTTTGGAATATAAAATACATAGGATTATATGGAATCTACCACTTGATGAGTACCCAAGAATATTCAATGATTATGAAAAGGAATATATAATGTCAAAATTTATTATTGAATATTATAACTGGTTAATTAAAGAAATTGCAGTTAATGGTATGGTATCACAACAAAATACATACAAAAAAATAGATGATTTAATAGTAAAATATGAAAATGAAGTAATAAAAAATCAATTAAAGATAAATAAAGGTGGTAAGTAATGTGAATGTAGAAAAAATTAAAATTTTAATAGTTGAACCAACATTGGATCCTTATGTTAAAGAAGTAGAAAATACATTAGAAAAGAAACAAAAAATTGTTGGTGGTTTAATAGAATTTGTGGAGCTAGAAGATGATATTGATTTAATTTGTAATGAAAAAGGTAAAATATATAATTTGCCAATGAACAGAATTATCAAAAATGATATAATTTGTGGTACATTTATAATAGCAGGTCAGAAAAATGGAGAGACAATTTCTCTAACAGATAATCAAATAAGGAAATATAAAAGTTACTTTAAATTAAAAAATCATACAATACCAATTGCTTTATTAAAAAATAAATATAAAGAAAGTAGTAATTTATTAGATTATGATTTAACTGGTATTGAAAAATTATTGAGATTAAATATATTTTAATTATAATAGGGGGAGTTAAAAATGGATTTATTAAAAGATAGTATAATAGATGAATTATATAACAATGTAGTCGTAGCTAATATTACAGAAAGTGAAGAATATCAAGAAAATTTGAAACAATATAACAAAATACTTGAAAATATTGAAAATGAAGAATTAAAACAAAAATTAATAAAACTAAAAGAACTTATAAATTCAATGGTATCAGACTCTGATAGAACTACTTTTAAAATTGGTTTTTCATTAGGTGTTAAAATGGTAATTGAAGCATTGAACAATAATAATATAAAATAAGGCTACATACATCTTGTAGCCTATTTTGTATTTTTAGTATTAATATAATCTATTAGTGTAGAAATAATGTTCTTATCATCATTAGATAAGTTTGAAATACTATTTATAATTAATTTATCTTGTTCGTTATTATAAGTTATTAATCCATTAAAAATAGCATTAGGTTCTATATCTAAAATATTACATATATCTATAATTGTATTAACACTTATTCCAGTTTGACCACGTTCTATTGGACTTACAAAATTTGTGGACTTTTTTAATTGTTCTGCTAATTGTTCTTGTGTCATATTTTTAAGAGTTCTAGCAGTTTTTATATTTGTACCTATTTTCTCATATACTTTATTTTCTAGATTATTACTCATAGTTTACCTCCAACTAGAATTAGTATAACAACAATGAAAATTTAAATACAGAAAATAATACTTTAAAATATAACAATAAACTTTACTTATTAAAATATTAGTGATATAATATGAACAAATTTTATACAGACATATTTTACATATGTTAATTAAGATAAAAAGAAAAGGAGAGAAGAAAAATGGAGTTAAAAAACAAAACAAAATTCTTATTAGTATTTGGAATAATTTTTGTAGCATTTTTATTATTCAATACTAATAAAGTACAAGCAAGTACAACTGCAAAAGGAAATATTTATAAAGCAAATACACAAAAAGAACTTAATAAAAAAATGGGGATAACAGGAGAATGGTATGAATTTATCTATGATTATGATTTAGACAAATATTATAGTTATGTTGATTCTGGAAACGAAGATAGAAGAAAAAGCTATGAATTAGATGTAAGATTTTCAGATGAAAAAGGATTAGATTTAACAGATTATATTGGAAGGGAAAGACTAGGTGGAATTTTAGGACAAAATGAAGAAAATATACATATAAAGGACAAAGATGTATACTTAACATTTCTTATAACAATGTATGGAGGAGAAGAATATTTAGATTTAGGAAATAGTATAACAATTGATGGATTAGGAACATTTATAAAGAAAACTAATTTAGAAACAGGGTTTAATAAAAATGGAGAGATGACTAGATATCAACCTGTTGGTTATCAAATGAAAATTACAGATACAAACATATTTAATAACAAATATCTTGGTTTTGATATAGAAATCAAAACAGATGATATGACAAAAATAGTTACTGGTTTTTATCAAGTTAGTATTGCAAAAGAAAAAGAAAAGCCTAATACAATCACATCAGTTGACAAAGAAAGTAATGTTAATTTAGGAATTACAGGTAATATTTCAGATGGTGCTAAAATAACAACAAAGGAAATAGTAAAAGATTCAGATACATATTTATCTATGCAAAGTTATATAAGTAATAGAACTGATTTTGCAGATAATTATAAAGATTATAAATTTATATTTATGAGAGATATAAAAATAGAAAATGGAACATTTAATGGAAAACTAACAATTACATTTGATATTGGAGAAGAATATAATGGACAAAAATGTGTAGTATTACATAAGAAACATAATGGAGAATATGAAGGATTTGATCCTAAAATAGAAAATGGTAAAGCAACAATAGAAGTTACAGAGTTATCTCCTTTTGCAATATTAATTGCAGACACAAAACAAGAAAATAATACAACAGCAGAGCCAACAAATCCAAATGAAACTCTAACAGAACCTACAAAAGATAAAGTTGATAAAGGAGAAAAAGATAAAACTCCCAAAACTGGTACAGTAGATATAATAGGTTATGTATTAGGAGTAACATTATTAGCAAGTGTAGGAATAGTATCATTAAAGAAAAATATAAAATAATTTGTTATAATATAGGGGGTAGTGATTTAGGTTACTACTCCATTTTAATAGGAAAGGTAATTAATAAAAATGAAATCAAGACATAGTAAAAAGTATAATAATAAATTAAAGAAAATAATTTTATTATTGTTAATTGTAATTTTTATTTGTGGTATTGGTTATATGATTTATTATTTTTATAGTAATAATAAAGATAAAAAGGCTAATTTAAATATACTCGATAATGTTATAATTGATGACGCAGAGATTACAGAAGAAAAGACAGAAAAAATGTTACAATTAGAAGAATTACAAAAAGAGAATAACGAAATTATAGGTTGGTTAGAAATTGAAGATACTAATATAAATTACCCAGTATTACAGACTAATGATAATAATTTTTATTTATCTCATAATTATAAAAAAGAAAAAGCGAATACTGGTAGTTTGTTCCTAGATAAAGATTTTGATTTGGTTAATGGTAGTTCTAATTATTTAATATATGGTCATAGAAATACAAAAGGTTTAATGTTT
>CACWHO010000039.1 GCA_902760765.1 uncultured Eubacteriales bacterium
TTTGGCATATCAAATTAAAGAAAATGGCTTAGTTTGTAGTACAATAGATTGTAAAAATGATAATTGCTATTTTGCTCTTTATGAATTTAAAAATGGGAGTTACATAGAAGTTGAATCTCCTTGTGCTAAAAGTAAACAAGAAGTTTTAAATTTGCTTAATGAAAAATATGCAGATAAAAAAATGATATTTGTTGGAAATGGTATTCCAGAAAAATCAAGTGATTTTTATTTAGATATTTATAATCTTGGAATTGCAGGATTTAAAAAGTTTGTAAAGAATAATAACAAAGGTGAAGAAATTTTGCCACTATATTTAAGAAAACCACAAGCACAGAGACAACTAGAACAAAAGCAAACTTTAAAATAATATCTTTGGTTTATAGGCAAATCCAACTTAAAAACCTAAATTTTTAAATAAGGATTTAAATTAAATGAGTATTCATATTAAAGAAATGACTATTACAGATTTAGAAGAAATTAAAGATATTTTATATTCTGATTTTGATGATTTTTGGACATATAGTATTCTAAAAGAAGAAATTGAATCTAAAAATTCTTATTTTGTTGTTGGCAAAAATGATTCAAATGAGATTGTTGGATTTGCAGGAATTAAAGTCATTATTGATGAAGCTGATATTATGAATATTGTAACAAGAAGAGATTTTAGACAAATGGGTGTTGCATCTAGCCTACTTGAATATTTAATTGATTATGCTAAATCTATTAATCTAAAAAAAATAACTCTTGAAGTAAATGAAAATAATTTATCTGCAATTCATTTATATGATAAATTTAATTTTGATAATATTGGTATTAGAAAAAAATATTATAATGGCGAAAGTGATGCTTTTATCATGAGTAAAAATTTATAAATTTATTTTAAGCTCTAAGTCTTGTGATTTATGGTTTAAAATCGAAAAGTGAAAGATTCGAAGCAAAGGACTCTAAATCTATATATGTGATTTAGAGTCCAAAATTTTTTATATGAATTTTTCTATTTTTACAATAGTTCTTCCACTTCTTGTGGTTCCAGAAAATTCTTTTACAACAAATCTACCTTTTCCTCTAATTGTAATATTATCTCCAACTTTTACCGATTTTGAAGCTTTTGTTTCATTTTCTCCATTTATAAAAACTCTCTCACTATCAATAATCTGAACTGCTTTACTTCTTGAAGTTTTAGCTAAATCAGATATAAAATTATCAAGTCTTAATGATGGTACAATAATGCTTAATCCTTCAACTTTTAATTCTTGTTTTCTTAATTCATTAATTAATAGTACTTCAATTTGTGCATTTTGAAATCTTGTGAGCAAGCCAAGTTCATTTTTTAAAATTTCTGCTGTTTCATTTTTTACAATAATATCTGCACCATCTTCAAAAACAAGAATATCTCCAATCTTTTCTCTTTTTAATCCAAGTTTTATTATCCCACCTAAATAATTTCTATGATTATATAGTCCTTTATCTTCCTCTGGTAATGTTATTCTTATAATATTCATAATTTTGGAATAATTTTTTCTAACCATATCTAAATTATACTTTTCTGGAATAATTATAAGTACATTTCTTTCGGCGTTTTCAAAACCACCATATAAAATATAATTTGAAAATTCTAGTTTATTCATTAAATTTCTAACAATTGAAATTTGATACATATCAAGAAAATCGGTATATTCTAATTTTTCTCTTGTTTTTGAAAATTCAATTTTTTCTAAAATTTGAGATACTAATATTTTGTCTTCTTGTTTTCTATAATTTGATAAAATCTGTTGTTTATCCATAATAATTTCCTTTCGATCTAATTTTATTTATTATTACTTTATTAGTAAAAAAATGAAATATTTTAATTTTTGTTCAAATAATGCTTCGGGTTATTCCTACCGCTACGCTTTGCCTTGAACTTAAAAATTAAAATATTTCATTTTTTATTAATATATTATTAATCTAAAAATTCATCATCATAAGCAATTTTTTTGAATTTAATATTTTGCAAATTATTTTCAACAATTAATTCTTCAACTGCAGTCCCAAGTCCATTTATTTTTGTCCCATCTTCAATTGTTATAACATTTTTTGTTTTTAATATTGATTCTTTTATTTGATTTTCATCTAGTGGCTTTAAAAATCTAGCATTTATAACTTCTGCTTCTTTTCCTTGTTTTTTATAATCCTCTGCCATTTTCATAGCATCTGCAACCTTTTTCCCAATTGCAATTATACTTATATCTTTTCCATCTTTTAATTTTTCTGCCTTACCTAATTCAATTTCTTGGCATTTATTAAATTTGATATCTTTATCTTCTCCACCTCTTGGATATCTTATTACAATTGGTTTCTTTAAACTAACAGCAAATTCCATCATTTTTTCTAATTCTGTAAAGTCTTTTGGAGCCATAATAACTAAATTTGGAATAATTCTAAAAAATGCCATATCAAAGACTCCATGATGAGTCATTCCATCTGCCCCTACTTTGCCTGCTCTATCAACACACATAATTACATGCAAATTTTGCATAGCAATATCATGAATTACTTGGTCATATCCCCTTTGATAAAATGAAGAATATATTGGAACAAATGGTATCATTCCATCTATTGCCATACCTGCAGCCATTGTTAGTGCATGTTGTTCTGCAATTCCAACATCAAAAAATCTATCAGGAAATTCTTTTTGAAATTCTCCAAGACCTGTTCCATCTTTCATTGCAGCTGTTATAGCAACAATCTTTTTATCATTTTTTGCTAGTTTAATTAATTCATTTCCAAAAATTTTAGAATAATCTGCCTCTTTTTTTACTATTGGTTCACCAGTTTCTAAATTAAATGCTGGCGTTGAGTGAAATTTATCAGGATTTTCTTCTGCAAATTTATATCCTTTTCCCTTTTTGGTTAATACATGCACAAGTGCAGGTCCTTCTACTGCTTTACTTAATTTTAAAATATTTTCAAGTTGTTCAATATTATGTCCATCAACAGGTCCAAGATATGTAAAACCTATGTCTTCAAAATACATTTTAGGAATTATTGCTTGTTTTATAATATTTTTAGTTTTTTGTGCTTTTCTTATAATAAAGTTTCCAACATATGGTATTTTTCCAAAAAACTTCTTTATATTTCCATTTGATTTTCTATATAATTTTTTTGTTCTTAATTTTCCTAAAAATAAATTTAATCCACCTACACTTGGTGAAATACTCATTTCATTATCATTTAAAATTACAATTATTTTTGCTCTACTACAACCTGCATCATTTAAAGCCTCTTGTGCCATTCCTCCTGTTAATGCACCATCTCCAATTACAGCTACAATTTGATTATCTTCTCCTTTTAAGTCTCTTGCTCTTGCCATGCCAAGCGCTGCTGAAATTGATGTACTACTATGTCCTGTATTAAAGCAATCATATTCAGATTCCTTTGTTTTTGGAAATCCAGAAATACCACCTTTTTGCCTGATTGTTTTAAATTTTTCTTTTCTTCCTGTCAAAATTTTATGTGCGTATGATTGATGCCCAACATCCCAAATTATTTTGTCTTTTGGTGTATCAAAAACAGAGTGTAGTGCTATTGTAAGTTCCACCACACCCAAACTTGATGCTAAATGTCCTCCATTTTTTGATATTACATCTAATATATATTTTCTTATATCTTTTGCTAAAATATTTTTTTCTTCATAATTAATTTTTTTTAAATCCTCTGGTGAATTGATTTTTTCTAACATTTTTAACTTCTCCATTTGTCATAATAAATATATGCTATGATATTTTACCACATTTTTTATTATTTTTCTACATTTATTATTGTTTTTTTTATAAATGTAGTGTAAAATGTTTATAATAATTATTAAAGAGGTGTATTCAAATGAAAAATTTAAAACTAAAAGTTACAATAGTGCTATTTTTATTAGTTGCACTAATTGCAAGTTTATCAATGGCTGCAACAGAAAATTTAACAATGTCTGTTATATCTGAGCCAAAAGCTACAATAAAATTTGGAGATAATTCATATGCAGAAAGAACTTTAATTTCAAAAGACTTAGATAAAAAAGAGCTTACATTCCAAATTAAAGTTGTAAATGAAGAAAAAGGAACTAAACCATCAGGAGAGTTAATGCTTTTAATAGACAATTCAAAAAGTATGGATGAATTAGTAGATGAGACAACAACTAGAAGACAAGCAATTTTATCATCTGCAAATACATTAATTACAAACCTATTAAAAGATAATGATAATTTAAAAATTGGTGCGATTAGCTTTTCTTCATCAACAAATGTATCAAAAGAAGGAACATCTGATGATACACAGCTAATTTCAGACTTTACAAATGATGGTACAGCATTACAATCTAAAATTAATAATCTTCAAATGACTGGAGAAAGAACAGACTTAGATGCAGGTCTTCAACTTGCCAAACAATATCTAACAAAAGATGGAGACACAACAGATAAATCACATAAATATCTAATTGTTTTATCTGATGGTATTCCAAATTTAGCAATAGGCCAAAAAGAATATTTCTCAGATGGAGTAAATGCAACAACAAAGGCTACTTTACAATCCTTAACAAACATTATAGATAATAACAATATTATGATTTTGTTAACAGGAATTACTAATCCAAATAGCACGCCAGGTTCTATAACAGTTGGTGACCAAACAACAAATTTAACAAATAAAACATATGCAGAAATAATTGAAACAATATTTGGAACAACACAAAATCCAACAGTTGGAAAATTCTATTATATTACAGATGATAAAATTAATAACACAATAACAAATCAAATATATAATGATTTAATGCCAGTTGCATCTTCATTAAAAGACATAGTTCTATCTGATTACTTTACAGATGAACTTGTAAATAATTTTGATTTTAGCTATGTAAAACAACCAAATTATGGAACAATATCTCAAACAATTGATGCTACAACAAAATCAATAACATGGACAATTGGAGAGTTAAAACTTGGAGAAACAGCAATTGTTCAATATAAATTTAAATTAAAAGATAAATATAGTAGTGATATTTTAAATAAAGTTATTAATACACATAAAAAGATGGAATTAACTTATACAAACTCAGACAATAAAAAAGATACAAAATCAACTACTGAAACACCACAAATAAAACTTGTTAAAGAAATATTACCTGATGCATTACCTGCTACAGGAAGCTCAGTATTTACTGGAATTGCAATTGTAGCAATTAGTGTTTTAGTAATATGTGGAATTAGATATTTTATGATAAAAAAAGATTTAGATAATAAATAATAATTATTAGTAACACTATAATTTATAGTGTTCTTATTTTTATATTTAAAATAAACAATATTATATTTTTGCATTGGCTTAAATTTATAGTAATTATAGTCTTGTAATGCATAAGCCAATTACAATTATTCCTAATATAATTCTATATATAGCAAATATTTTAAAGCTTCCCTTTTTCAAATAATTTAATAAGAATTTTATAACTAGCATTCCAACTACAAAACTTGATAATACACCAACAACAAATGCTGGGCTAAATACAAAATCTTTTAAATCAAAAATTGCAGCTGCTGCTACAACTGGTGCTGAAAGTAAAAATGAATATTTTGCAGCTGATTCTCTCTCAATTCCCATTCCTCTTCCAACTGTCATTGTAATCCCTGACCTAGAAACTCCAGGAAAAGCTGCTGCAATTGCTTGTGACATTGCAATCCATAATGCTTGTTTAAAAGTTATATCTTCATATTTAATTTTTGAT
>CACWHO010000040.1 GCA_902760765.1 uncultured Eubacteriales bacterium
CTAACTTCTGCTCTTGTTGGTCTTGGGTTTTGTGTCATTGTTTCTAGCATTTGTGTAGCTGTTACAACTGGTTTTCCAACTTCATTGCATCTTTTTATAAAATGTTTTTGAACTACTGGTACTTCTTCCATTGGTATTTCTACACCCATGTCTCCACGTGCTACCATTATTCCATCTGTAACTTTTAATATTTCTTCAAAATTGTCTATACCTTCTTGGCTTTCAATTTTAGAAATAATTTTTATATGGCTTCCACCATTGTCATTTAATAATTTTCTTATTTCAAGAACGTCTGATGGTCTTCTTACAAATGATGCTGCTATAAAATCAAATCCAGCTTTTATTCCTTTTGTTATATCATCAATATCTTTTGGTGATAATGCTGGTAAATTTAATTTTAATCCAGGAACATTCATTGTTTTTCTACTTCCTAATCTTCCTGTATTTAATGCTTTACATTTTATATCTTTTCCATCAATTGAAACAACTTCAAATTCAATTGCACCATCATCAACTAATAATTTTGCACCTGGCTTTAAATCTTGATATAAATTTTTGTAGCTTACTGTTGTTTTTGTATTGTTTCCGATTATATCATCATATACAAATGTAAAATCTTGTCCTTCTTCTATTGTAACTTTTTCGTCTCCTGACTCTAATTTTCCTGTTCTAATTTCAGGTCCCTTTGTATCTAACATTAATGCAACTGGTTTATTTAATTTTTCTCTAACTCTTTTTATTGTTGCTATTTTTTCAGCATTTTCTTCATATCCACCATGTGAAAAGTTAATTCTTGCAACATTTAATCCAGCTTTTACAAGGTTTGTAAATACTTCTTCACTTTCACTTGCTGGTCCTATTGTTCCTATAATGTTAGTTTTTCTAATAACTTCTTTCATTGTTATTCCTCCTTTTTTTAACACAAAAGTTATTATATCACAATTATTATATATTTTTCAACACTTTTTTATTCAATTTGTAAATATTCTCATTAGAATATTTATTTTAAAGTAATTATTGCATGAACTTTACTACAATCTTCATTAAAAATTGTTACATAATGCATTCCATCTATAAAAGAATATTTACATTTGATTATATCCCCAAGTTTAATTTCTTTTTTATAACTAATTCTAAAGTCATCATATGGTCTATTATTAAAAACATCTTCTGGCAAAGCTTCATAAGCTAAATCCAAATAATATAGATTGTGTACATGTCCATTATAGTCAATGTCTTTTCTGCTGACTTTATATGTTATTTCATTACTAAATTCTGTTGGTACTTTTAACTTTTCTATTTCAGGTGATTCAAATAGATATTTATCCTCTGGTCCATATTTTTCTAATATGTCATCACCTAAACGTGCAAGTCTCCAAGTATGTGTATCCATCATGACCCATTTTGAAGTTGCTATAACACATATATTTCCTTCTTCATCAAGAATTTCATACTCTCTATATGTGAATATTTGTTTTTGATGTTCATCCATAATTCTTCCCCATGTTTTTACAGTCAAATTTTGTCCGTATTTAGGTCTTTTTAGTACTCTTACTTTCCAATCTAATATAACCCAAGAAAGTCCTATTCTTTCTATATCATTTACTCCATGACCAGCAAAGTCGGCATGGTGTGCTCCAATATTCTCCAATATTTCAAGTATTCCCCTATTTATTATTAAATTTTCTCTTCCTACGTCTTTTGATAAAATTTTAAAATTTTCTGTAAATACCAATTTTTTCACATCCTTTTTGTGCTTTTATTAATTTTCATATTATCTTTAACCATTATTTATATTTCTTATACAAATTTAAATATTCTTAAGATTTTTGTTTTTAATACCCTGGTTTTTCTAATAATTTAAACATATTTTTCTTGTATTTTTCGACTCCTGGTTGATTAAATGGATTTATACCTAATATCAATCCAGAAACTGCACATGCTTTTTCAAAGAAATATATTAATTCTCCAATATTTTCTTCATCTAACTTTTCTATATTTATTACAATATTTGGAACATCTCCATCTACATGTGCTTTTATTGTTCCTTCCATTGCTTTTTTATTTACATAGTCTAAACTTTTGCCTGTTAAATAATTTAATCCATCTAAATTGTCTTCATCATTATTTATTACTATATCTGTTTTTGAATTTTCAATTCTTATTACTGTTTCGAATAAGTTTCTTCTTCCTTCTTGAATATATTGACCCATTGAATGTAAATCTGTTGTAAAATCTACTCCTGCTGGGAAAATTCCCTTTTCATCTTTTCCTTCACTTTCACCATATAGTTGTTTCCACCATTCTGTGAAATAGTGCATTTTAGGTTCATAATTTACTAAGATTTCTATATTTTTATATAATTTATATAATATGTTTCTTGTAACTGCATATTGATAGCATTCATTATATTTCAAGTCTTTGTCATTATATCTCATTTGTGCATTTTGTGCACCTTGCATTAATTTATTTATATCTATTCCAGCTGATGCTATTGGTAATAAGCCAACTGCTGTTAATACTGAATATCTGCCACCTACATTGTCTGGTATAACAAACTTTTCGTATCCTTCTTTATCTGCAAGTGTTTTTAAAGCTCCTTTTTCTTTGTCTGTTGTAACATATATTCTGCTTCTTGCTTCATCTATTCCATATTTATTTTCTAATATTTCTCTAAATATTCTAAATGCAATTGCTGGCTCTGTAGTAGTTCCAGATTTTGAGATTACATTTACAGAAAAATCTTTGTCTCCAATATATTCAATTAATTCATTGATATAATTTGGATTTAAATTATTTCCTGCAAATAAAATTTCTACATTTTTTTTATTTGTTCTAAAGCTACTTGTTAATGACTCTATTACAGCTCTTGCTCCTAAATATGAGCCTCCTATTCCAATTACTAATAATATATCTGATTCTTTGTTTATTTTTTTAGCACATTTTTTTATTCTTTCAAATTCATCTTTATCATATTTTGTTGGCAATTCAAGCCATCCAACAAAATCGCCTTCGTCTGAAGCTCTGTTATGCAAGTCTTTGTGTATATTTTCAACTTCTTCTTTGTATTCCATTATTTCTTTTTTCCCTATTCTGGAATTTTCTAGATTTAATTTTATAAATGACATATCAAATCCTCCTTTTAACATTTGTATTATTTTATGAAATAATATTTTATTTAAGCTATTAAAGCTTTTTTTATTATATAAAAAATGAAAAATAAATTCAACTCATTTGTAACACTTTTTTTGGTTTTTCATAATATGTATTATAAACAAAAGAACAAGAGAAAACACAAGATATTTTAAATTCTATTCTGAAAGGAGGTCTAGACTATGCCAGAAAATAGAAATTGTGGTGGTTTCGGATTTGGTGATGACTGCTGCTGGATAATAATCCTTATCTTAATTTTATGTTGCTGCTGTGGTGGTAATAGAGGAGGATGTTGCTAGTCCTTAATTATTAAAACATAAATTCAATAAAAATTTCAGTGGTAGTAATATAAAAAATTTATTACTATCACTGAATATTTTTTATCTTATTGTTTATATGAATAACATTATAAAAATCTTATTGTTTCATATTCTTGCCATATCTTTTTATTTTTTGTGTTGTTGTTTTTTCAAACTCTTCATCTTTAATAGCAAATCCTTTTATATGTTTATAATTTGGTATTCTACTATTAACTCTATCTACAACATCTTGTATTGCTTTTTTTATTTCTTCCTTTGTTATTACTTGTGCTTTTAATTGTTCCTTTATTGCATCAATATTTGGAAATATTTGTGCATTTACATATGTTTCGTCATCATTTTCTTTTTGAATTCCCTGTACTAAAACTTCACTGATTAATGGGCTTTCGTTTAATATTGATTCTATTTCTTCTGGATAAATATTTTTTCCATTTTTTGTTACAATAACACTCTTGCATCTACCTGTTATAAATAAATATCCATCTTTATCAATTTTTCCTAAATCTCCTGTGTGGAACCAACCATCTTTTAATGCTTTATTTGTATCTTCTTCATTTTGATAATATCCAAGCATTACATTTGGTCCTTTAACAATTATCTCTCCAACTCCTTCATCATCTGGATTGTCAATTTTGTATTCAACATTTGGGATTGGAAGTCCAGCACTATCATTTCTTTTAAAGAAATCTGTGTTTCCTGCAACAAGTGGTGCACATTCTGTTAGCCCATATCCTTGCAAAGAATTGATTTTCAATTTATCAAATGTATCAGCTATTTCTGGATTTACTGCAGCTGCTCCAACTATAAATACTCTTAGCCTTCCTCCTAATGAATTTAAAACTGTATTTCTAACAGCGTGTTTTATAAAAAATGGTAATTTATCAATTACGTTTTCCCCATCTTTTAAGTTTTCTGTGTATTTTTTAGGTAATGATTTATTTAAGTTTTTCATTATTTTTTGATACATTTTTTCCATTAATAATGGCACACATAAAATAACTGTTGGATGATATTCCATCATGTTTGTTGATATGTATCTTAATCCATCACAATAGCAAATGCTTGCACCAGAATATAATGGTAGTAAAAAGCCTATTGTGCATTCATATGTATGGTGTAATGGTAAAATTGAAAAGAATAAATCACTTCTTTTTACTTTAACAATTCCATAAATTGATAAAATGTTTGAACATATATTTCTTTGTGATAAGCATACTCCTTTTGCATTTCCTGTTGTTCCAGATGTAAATAATAAAATTCTCATCTCATCTGGGTCAATTTTTATATCATCAAATCTTGTATCTCCAGTATCTAAAATTGCCCTTCCTTTATTTTTTACTTCTGCAATGTTTTCAAATCCTTCACATTCATCAAATGTAATAAATGTTGTATTTTTGTTTTGAAGTTTGTCAATATTTTCTTGTATTTGTTTTAAATTTTTGCTGTCTCCTAAAATGCATTCTGCATTAGAAACATTCATGAAATTAATTACATCATCTGAGTGTAATTCTTTATCTATTGGCACAACAACTCCAACAATTGTTGATGCTAAATATGAAATTGCCCAATTATATGAATTTTTTCCAATTACTGCAATTCTTTTGTTTAAAAAACCTCTTTCAATTAGCTCTGTTCCAAGTTCTGCAACATCATTTTTTAATTGTTCATATGTTAGGTCATAAATAACTCCATCTTTGTTTTTTAATTTAAATGCTGTTCTTTCTTTATAAATTGATGCAGACCTGTATA
>CACWHO010000041.1:0-7873 GCA_902760765.1 uncultured Eubacteriales bacterium
GGATATAGAGTTGTAGTAAATTGTGGAAAAGATGCTGGTCAAGAAGTTATGCATTTACATTTTCATGTTTTAGCAGGAGAAAAAATGACTATAATTTAAAAAATTTAGACTGAAACCATTATAATGATTGAAAATACAAATAGTTTATGTTATAATAAATGTAGTGAATTTTACGGAGGTTAAAATATGTTTGATAGTAAATATAGTAAATTATTAACTGTTATACTAGTTATAGTAATAGTTGCAATTGTTGGATTACTAGGGTTTTTAGTATTTGATTTAGTAAAAAGTGGTAATGATTCAAAACAAGCATCTCAATTTGTTGAAAATTTTGAAAATAGTGCTAATGAAAATTCTTCTGAAAAAAATGATACAGAAACAAATGATGCTATGCTAGATTTAAATGCAATAAATATTGTTGGCGGAACTACATCAACCCAACAGGTTTCTAGTACAAGTGGAAAGAAAAAATATAAAGGATATACAGTTCAAGGAACAATAAAAATACCAAAAATAAGCTTAGAGCTTCCTATATTTGAAGAAATGGGAGCAAAATCTTTGGAAATTGGAGCTCAAATATGGTATCCACGTACAGGAGATGATTTAAACTCTCCAGGAAATACAGTTATTGCAGGACACAACTATAGAAATGGAAAATTATTTTCAAATTTAAAGAAATTAAATATTGGAGATAAAGTTTATATTACAAATTATAAAGGTCAAACAATGGTATACACAATATACAATAAATTTGAAGCAAGCTCAACAGATACATCTTTCTATAGTAGAGATACAGGCGGATTAGCAGAAATTACATTACAAACATGTACAGATTCAAGCACAGACCAAAGAACAATTATATTTGCAAAACAAGGTACATAATTTTTTAAAATATAAAATAAAAATTTTAAATATTATATAACAAATTTTAAAAAATGCTTGCATTTATATAAAAAAGCGAGTATAATAATTAATGTTAACATATGAGACTAGAAGAGTGGGAACAAATCCCACTCTTCTAATGTTATAGACGAAATTAAAAGGTTGAAAAATTAAAATTTTTTCCAATCAGATTTATACTCTTCAGAAAGAATGTGATTTTAAATGGCAAATATTGAACAAAAAGTTGAACAATTAATCGAAAAAAAGATTAATGAAATTGGTTATGAACTCTATGATGTTGAATATGCAAAAGAAGGAAAAAACTATTTTTTAAGAATATTTATTGATAGCCCAAATGGAATTGATTTAAATGCGTGCGAAAAAGTTAATGATGGAATATCAGATTTATTAGATGAGGCAGATTATATAAAAGAACAATATTTTTTGGAAGTCTCATCACCTGGCGTAGAAAGAATTTTAAGAAAAGATAAGCATTTAAAACAAAATATTGGTGTAGAAATAAATGTTAAACTATTTAAAAAAGACGAAAATGGCTTTAAAGAATATAATGGTATATTAAAGAGTTTTGATGAAAATCAAATTACAATAGAAACTGAAAATAAACAAATGACAATTGAAAGAAAAAATATATCACAAATAAAAACAATTTATAATTGGGATTAATAAAAATAAAGGGAGGAATTAGAAAAATGAAAGCAATTGATAACAAAGAATTAATTTTAGCATTGGAGGAATTAGAAAAAGAAAAAGGAATCAAAAAAGAATATATTTTAGAGGCAATAGAAGTAGCATTAGTTACAGCATACAAAAGAAATTTTGATTCATTAGAAAATGTAAAAGTAGATATTGACCACAACACAGGTGCAACACACATATATGCAGTAAAAAATGTTGTTTCAAAACCAGAAAATACAGATTTAGAAATAAGTTTAACAGAAGCACATAAGATAAATAAGACTTTAAAATCTGGAGATACTGTAGAAATTGAAATAGTACCAAAAGATTTTGGAAGAATAGCAGCACAAACAGCAAAACAAGTTATTGTACAAAAATTAAGAGAAGCAGAAAGAGATATTTTATTTGATGAATATAGTGCAAAAAAAGGTGAAATAGTTTCAGGAATTGTACAAAAAGCTGATAAAAATATAGTTGTAGTTGATTTAGGAAAAATAGAGGGAATAATGCTTTCTAAAGAAAAAATACCAACAGAAAAATATAGGGTTAATGATAAAATTAAAGCTTGTATAATTGATGTTGAAAGAGGCTTAAAAGGTGCACCACAAGTTATGATTTCAAGAAGTCATCCAGACTTTGTAAAAAAATTATTAGAATTTGAAATTCCAGAAATTTATGAAGGAGTTATTGAAATAAAAAGTGTATCTAGAGATCCAGGATTAAGAAGTAAAGTTGCAGTTTATTCACCAGACCCAAATATTGACCCAGTTGGTTCATGCGTTGGAAATAAAGGTGTTAGAATTCAAAATGTTATAAATGAACTAAATGGAGAAAAAATAGATGTAATAGAATGGAATGCAGATCCAAGCATATTTATTGCATCAGCATTATTACCAGCACAAATTTTAGCTGTTGATGTTCAAGAAGAAGATAAATTTGCAGAAGTAATTGTACCAGATGACCAATTATCACTAGCCATTGGTAAAGCAGGTCAAAATGCAAAATTAGCTGCAAAACTTACTGGTTGGAAAATTGATATAAAATCAGAATCTCAATTTAGACAAATTCTTGCTGATAGGCAAAATGAAGAGACTGAAGAAGAAACAGAAGAATAATAGAAATTTAAAACAAAAATTAATAATATTTTGGGGGTGATGTTATTGGGTAAGGTAAAAATATATGAGATAGCAAAAAAACTCAACTTAACCAGTAAGGAAGTATTAGATATGGCAGCAAAATTAAACATAGAAGCTAAAAGCCATATGAGTGGGATAGACGAAAATGATGCGAAAAGAATAGAAAATAATTTAACTAAAAAAACAGAAAATAAAGTTTCAACAGAAAAAACTAAAAAAGAGGAAAAATCACCTGTAATAATAAGGAGAGAAGTTATTATTTCAGATGAAAATAGCAATAAAGAAGAAAAGAAAAAAGAAAACAACGAAAAAATTGGAATTGTTGAAAGACAAAGAAATAAAGATTTTAACATTGTGTATAGAAATAAACCTGTAAAGCCAAAAACTCTTGATGAATTATTTGGACTAAATAAAACAGAAAAAAAATCAAAACCAAATGTTGAAACTAGAAATGAAGAAAGCGTAGCAAAAGTAGAGAGTAAAGAAAATATGCAAGTAGTTGAAAATAAAACAGAAAATGTAGTAGATGATAGAACAAATCTAAGAAAAAATTATAATGCAGAAAATAATATGCAAAGACAACAAACAGGAAAATTTAATAGAAACAATAGAGAATCCTTTGAACAAAATAAAAATAGACCAAATAATTTTAATAGAAATAATAATTTTAGAAGAGATGGCAATTTTGATAATAAAAACAAAAATGTAGGAAACAATAACTTTAATAGAAATAACAAATTTGGAAAAAGACCTTTAGATGAAAAAGGAATTGAAAAAAATATTAAAGATATAATGGCAGTTGAACCAGATGAAAAAGAAATTGTCAGAGATTATAGTAAAAATATTGACAAACAAAAACAAAATGAAAAATTTAATAGTGAAGCAAAAACTAAAAAATCAAAATCAAGAAAAGGTGAAGGCAGATTAGATGAAAGTAAGCTAAAATCACTTAAACAAACAAATAAACTATCTAACATGTTTGATGAACAAGATGGTGGAATGCTTGATTATTACGATTTAACAACACAAAGGGGAAGAAAAGGCAAAAAGAAAAATGCAAAAGATTCATCTAGAAATAAACAAAAAATATTTGAATTAAAAGAAATTGAAATTGGAGATTCTATTACTGTTAAAGATTTAGCACAAGAAATTAAAAAGACTGCAAGCGAAGTAATTAAAAAATTATTAGGACTTGGAATTATGGCTACAATAAATCAAGAACTAGATTTTGATACGGCATATTTAGTTGCTAATGAATTTGGAATTACAGCTAAAAAGAAGGAAACAGTTTCTGATGAAGATATTTTATTTGATGAGTCAGAAGACAAAGAATCAGATTTAGTTACAAGGCCACCAGTAGTTGTTGTTATGGGACACGTAGACCATGGTAAAACTTCTTTACTTGATGCTATTAGAAAAACAAATGTTATTCAGGGAGAAGCAGGTGGTATTACACAAGCAATTGGTGCATATAAAGTAAAAGTTAATGATAGAGAAATTACATTTTTGGATACACCAGGACATGAAGCATTTACTGCAATGAGAGCTAGAGGTGCACAAATTACAGATATAGCAATATTAGTCGTTGCTGCAAATGATGGAATAATGCCACAAACAGTAGAAGCAATTGACCATGCTAAAACTGCAGGTATTCCAATAATAGTTGCAATAAATAAAATAGATTTACCAGATGCAAATGTTGAAAAAGTAAAAGAAGATTTAACGAAATATGATTTAGTACCAGAAGAATGGGGAGGAAACACAATTTGTGTTCCAATTTCTGCTAAAAATAATATAAATATTGACCAATTACTAGAAATGGTTTTACTAGAAGCAGATATGTTAGAATTAAAAGCAAATCCACATAAACAATCTAAAGGTGTTGTTATTGAGGCAAGACTTGATAAAAATAAAGGACCAATTGCAACAATGCTTGTTCAAAGGGGTACACTTGATGTAGGAGATACAATAATAGTTGGTTCATTAATAGGTAGAATCAGAGCAATGGCAAATGAAAATGGAAAAAGAGTTAAATCAGCTGGACCTTCTACACCAGTAGAAGTTTTAGGATTAACAGATGTTCCAGAAGCAGGAGATACATTCTATGAAGTTAAAGATGAAAAAACTGCTAAACATTTAATTGAAAAGAGAAAAAATGAAGCAAGAGAAAAATCAATTAATTCAGGAACAAAAGTAACATTAGATAATTTATTTGCACAAATGCAAGAAGGCAATTTGAAACATTTGAATTTAATTATAAAGGCAGATGTTCAAGGCTCTGTTGAAGCTGTAAAACAATCACTTACAAAATTAAAGAACGAAGAAGCAAAAGTAAATGTAATACATGCAGCTCCTGGTGCTGTTAATGAATCTGATGTTACACTTGCAAAAGTTTCTAATGCTGTAATAATTGCATTTAATGTAAGACCAATTCCAGCAGCAAAAGAATTAGCAGAAAAAGAAGAAGTTGAAATTAAACAATATGCATTAAAAGGAATGCTTGCACCAAAATATGAAGAAAAAGTTATTGGAACAGCTGAAATTAGACAAATATTTAAAATTTCAAATGTTGGAACAATTGCAGGTGCGTTTGTTTTAACTGGAAAAGTTGAAAGAAATGCAGGTGTTAGAATAATAAGAGAGAATATTGTAGTACATGATGGAAAAATAGCAACATTAAAGAGATTTAAAGATGATGCTAAAGAAGTTGCAAAAGGATTTGAATGTGGTATTCAAATTGAAGATTTCAATGATATTAAAGTTGGGGATATTATTGAAGCATATGTTATGGAAGAAATTAAACGTTAAAAATGACAAACAATTTTTGCAATTGGGATAAAAAACAATTTTTTAATTTTTGTTCAAATGATATCTGGGGTCATTCCTACCGCTTCGCTACGCCTTGAACTTTAAAAATTAAAATATTGTTTTTTATCTAATACATAAATTAACAATTATTTTTAAGTTAATTTCTAACATAGAAAGGAAAACAATTATGAACAAAAATAATAATAGGATTGGACGTATTGATGAAGAATACAGAAAAGAACTTAGCCAAATTATTGGGTATGAACTTAAAAATCCAAATATTACAGGGATGATTAGTGTTACAAAAGTAAAAGTAACACCTGACCTTAAATATGCAAAAATATATGTAAGCATTATGAATTCCAAAAACATTAAAGAAACAATGGAAGGATTAAAAAAATCTTCAGGATTCATAAGAAGTGAACTTGCAAAAAGAATAAACTTAAGAAATACACCAGAATTAACATTTGAAATAGATGACTCAATAGAATATGGTGCACATATTGATGCAATAATTAATGAATTAAATAAAAATAGTTAATATTTATATTACCACATAAAAAATTTAACTAATTAATATTGAGGGAGGATTAAATGACATTAGATAAAATATTAGAAGAAATAAAAGATGCAGAAAAAATAATAATATTGGCACATGAAACACCAGATGGAGATGCTGTAGGAAGCTGTTTGGCAATGAAGCTTGCATTAGAACAATTAGGAAAAAATCCTGATGTTGTAATGGATAAAGTATCTAGAAACTTTAATTATCTACCAGGATTTGATGAAATAAAAGTAAAACCAGAAATAGAAAATTATGATTTGGCTATATCACTAGATTGTGCAGACTTTAAAAGAATATATGGAAGCGAATATTTTGACAATGCAAAAAATACAATTGTTATAGACCATCATGGAACAAACAATATGTATGGAGATTTTAATTTTGTAAATCCAGCATCACCAGCTTGTTGCCAAATATTAGTTGGAATTTTTCAATATTTTAAAATTGAAATTGATAAAGAAATTGGAACATGCCTTTTAACAGGAATAATTACAGATACAGGTGGATTTAAATATTCTGGAGTAACAGCAGAAACATTTGAATTTACAGAAGAAATAATGCAAAAAGGCGTTAAAGTTTATGAAGTATATAAGAAAGCACTAGATACAAAAACAAAAGCAAATTTTGAATTAATGAAAAAAGTAGTAGACAGAATGGAATTCCTAGAAGATGGAAAAGTTACATTTACATATATTACTAATGCAGATTTACTTGACGTAAATGCAGAACCAGGAGACCATGAAGGACTTGTAAATATTGGTAGAGATATTGAAGGTGTTGAAGTTTCTGTATTTATAAGACAGATTGAAGATGATGATAAAACATATAAAATATCAATGCGTTCAAATAACTATGTAAATGTTTCTGATGTTTGCTTTGTATTTGGTGGTGGTGGCCATGAAAAGGCTGCAGGAGCTTCTATCACTGCTACTGGAAATACTGAACAAGAAGATATTGAACAAGTAAAAAATAAAGTTTTAAAAGAAATTAGAAAAGTGATAAAATAATGGATGGAATTATAATTATTAATAAACAAGCAGGATGTACATCACATGACATTGTATATAAAGTAAAAAAAATATCAAACGAAAAAGTTGGACATACTGGAACATTAGACCCATTAGCTGAAGGAGTTTTGCCAATATTAATTGGAAAAGGCACATTGTGCTCAAAGTATTTGATAAACCACGACAAAAAATACTTTGTAAAATTGCAATTAGGAATAAAAACTGAAACTGCTGATAAAGAGGGAAAAATTGTTGAAACACAAAATGTTGATAAAAATATATTGAATAAAGAAAATGTAATAAATATTTTAAATTCATTTATTGGAAAACAAGAACAAATTCCACCAATTTATTCAGCAATAAAAGTTAATGGAAAAAAACTTTATGAATATGCAAGAAATGGAAAAAATGTTGAAATAAAACCAAGAGTCGTTGAAATTTATGATATTAAATTACAAGACATTGATAAAGAAAAAAATCAAATTAATTTTATAGTTCATTGTGGAAAAGGTACATATATAAGGAGTTTATGTGAAGACATTGCAACTAAACTTGGAACAATAGGATACATGGAATATTTGCAAAGAACGGAAGTTGGAAAATTTAAAATAAAAAATAGTATAAAAATTGAACAACTGGAAAATGATAAAAAAATTTTGGAAAAAAACATAATTCCAATTGAAAAAATATTTGAAAATAAAAAAATAATTAAATTATCTGATAAACAATTAAAAATGTTTTTAAATGGCGTTAAAATTTTTCAAGAATTTCCAGATGAT
>CACWHO010000041.1:7903-8581 GCA_902760765.1 uncultured Eubacteriales bacterium
ATTATTTTATAATAAAAAGTAAAAACCTTCATATACTTTACAAAAGGATGTGAGGTTTTTATGTTTTTTATAGATAAAATTGACAAGCCAAATTTTCTGGAAAAAAATTTCAAAATACATAAAGTAATTGAAAATACGATATATGTTCCAATATATGAAAATCTAAAAGAAAATCAATTTCCAAAATTAGCACTGAAAACGGTCAAAACTCTAAAAAATAATTCAAATAGCAAAAAAGTTGTTTTAAGCAAAGAAATACAAAAAAATAAAAAATACATAGATTATTTAAATTATTACGAATTGGAAATATGTGATGGTAAATTTTTGTATGAATTACTTATTCCTGAAATAATACAATTTATTATTAGCAAAAAGAATATTAAAAATATTAATATTTCAATATTAATTAATGACCTAACAGAAGTTGCAATATCAAATATAATTGAACTTGCCAAAACATATAAATCAATAAATATTGTTACAAATCATGTAGAAAAATTTGAAAGAATAGTTAAAAAATTAGAAAATGATGAAGGAATAATTGTTACAATTACAAATAATAAAAGAAAAAGTTTAATGAAATCACAAATAATATTAAACATTGATTTTCCAAATGAATTAATAAATAAATATAATTTAAAAGATGATGCAATAATTATAAATATAAAGCAAAATGCA
>CACWHO010000042.1 GCA_902760765.1 uncultured Eubacteriales bacterium
ATTTATTATTTATTAACTAATTTTTTCATTTCCTCAAATCTTTTAGTTTTCAATGTTGTTGTTTTAATTAATTCTTCATCTGTTACAATTATCTCTTTTATATATTTATATTGTGGCATTGTTTTATTTATATTTTTAATTTCTTGCCATAATCTATCTTTTATTTTCTTTTCATCTGTTAATCCGTAAGCTTCTTTCATTATCTCTTTATCGTAAACTATTTTTGCTGATACTTTGTAATCTCCATTATCCTGTGGGTCTCCATAAACCATGCTTTCTTTAACACCAGTAACTTTATTTATTAATGTTTCCAACTCTTCTGGATAGATATTTTTTCCATTTTTTAATACTATTACAAATTTCTTTCTTCCTGTTATAAATATAAATCCATCTTTATCAATTCTTGCTAAATCTCCAGTATGGAACCATCCATCTTTTTCTAATACTTCATTTGTAGCTTCTTCATTTTGGTAATATCCAAGCATAATAGAATCACCTTTTGCCATTAACTCTCCAATTCCTTCTTCATTTACGTCTGTAAGTTTTACGTCAATACTTGGCATTGCTTTTCCAATAGAGCCTATTCTTTGATATTTATCATCTTCTGATGCAATAACTGGTGATGTTTCTGTTAATCCATATCCTTGTTTTAAGGCTATTCCTATATTATTAAATAATTTTTCTGTTTCTGGGTCTAATGCAGCTCCACCTGTAACAACAATTCTAAGTTTTGGTGCAAATGCTTCTCTAACTTCTTTAAAGATTTTGTCTCTAACGTCAACACCTAATTTTAATAATACATTTGAAATTTTCATTCCAAATTTAACTTGTTTTGTTTTACCTTTTTTATCAATTTCTTTTATTAGTCTTTTTCCTATTGCTTCAAATAATTCTGGAACAGCAATTAATGCTGTAACGTCATATTCTTTAATATTATCTGCAAAATGTCTTAATCCCTCGCAAAATGCTATTGATGAACCTCTTGAAATTGGGAATAAAAATCCAACTGTACATTCAAATGTATGATGTAATGGTAAAAATGATAAAAATCTATCTTCTTTTGTAATGTTAAATGTTGAAGAAATATCAAAAATATTTGTCATCAAATTTTTTTGTGATAACATTACTGCTTTTGATTTTGATGTTGTTCCAGATGTAAATAGCATTATTCCCATTTTCTCTGCATCAATTGTTGCATCAATAAATTTTCTATCTCCGTCTTTTACTGCTTCTCTTCCTCTTTCTATTAATTTGTTAAATGAGATTATTCCATTTTTACTTTCTTTTAAGTCCATTGATATAAATATTTTTAAATTAGAATTTTTCTTGTCTTTAAGTTCTTCCATAACTTTATCATATTTATCACTATATATTATGGCTTCAGCTTCTGACCTTATTATTGAGCTTTCTAATTCATTATCTGGTAATGCTTTATCTAATGGTACTACAACTCCTGTTCCATTTGTAACAGCAAAATAACTTACTTCCCATTCATATCTATTATCACTTATAATTGCAACCCTTTTATCTTTAAGTCCAAGATTAATAAGTGCTGTTCCTAAATTATCAACATCACTTTTAAATTGTTTATATGTAATTTCTTGGAATTTTCCATCTTTTTTTGGTTTAAACACATATGCTGGTCTTTCTCCATATTTTTCAGCTGAGTTGTTTAACATTTCTTTTAAATTTTCAAATTTTTCTACTTTGTAAGTTGGTTCTCTCATTTTTAATTCCTCCCAATATAAGATAAATTTATAAATAAATTATTTATTTTGTGTCTTTTCTCAATAATCCTTCAATTATTGTATTTTCTAATTCTTTATATATTTTTAGTGTTTCAATTTTTTCGTTATTTTTCATTTTATAAACTAAAACTGATGCAATTAGTCCATATATTTCTGATGCCATTATTTTGCTATTTCCTTGTTTTATCTCTCCAGTCTCCATGCCTTTTTTTACAAACTCTTCAATTTTGTCTATATATTCATAAACGTATTTTTGGCACATTTGATTTCTTTCTTCTCTTCCATAGAATTGACATAAAAGCATTGTTATAAAGTCTTGATATTTGTTTACTATTTTTATTTGTATTAAAATTACTGCTTTTAGTTTATCAATGTAACTATCAAGCTTTTCAGTTTTTATATCTACACTATTTTGTAATAATTTTATTCCTTCATTAATTAAGAAATTAAAAATTTCTTCTTTGCTTGAAAAATGATAATATAATGTTCCTTTTGCAACTCCAACAGCCTGTGTTATATCATCAACACTTGTTGCATCATATCCTTTCTCAGCAAAGAGTTTCATTGATGTCTCAAATATTTTCCTTTTTGTTTTATTCATATTTGACACCCTTTCACTAAGCTATTTGGTTAACACCATTTGTCCATATTATATATTGAAATTAAAATAATTGCAATAGTTTTTTATTTTCAACCGGTTAGTCTAAAATTTTTCTTAAAATTATGTTTAATTTCAAGATATTTTTTACTTTGTATTTTATTAGTCAAAATTTTAAAATTTTTAATTTAAAATTAGTAAAAATTTGTATGCTAAATTTGTGAATAATACTTTACAAATTATTGCAGTTAATATAAAATAACGTTGTAGTAATAAATACATTCAAAATGGAGATAATATAAGAAAATTTTGGAGGAAAACAAATGAAAAATAAAAACGAATTAAATTGCAACTCTTTAAAAATGAGTTGTGATGAAAAAATATTCAATTTTGAAACAACAAAAGATGTTGAAGATATTACAACAGGAATTGGTCAAGATAGAGGAATAAAAGCTTTGGAATTTGGTCTTCAAGTTGATGTTAAAGGATATAACCTTTACATTGAAGGTCCTAGTGGTGTTGGTAAAACAATGTACACAAAAAATTATTTAAATAGAATTTCAAAAAAGCAAAAAACTCCAAATGATTGGTGCTATATATATAATTTTGATAATCCTAATGAACCAATTGCCGTTTCACTTCCTGCAGGTCAGGGTAAAGAATTTAAAGCTGCAATGGAAGGTTTTATATTAGAAGTTAAAAAAGATATCAAAAAAACTTTTAATGCTGATGATTTTGAAAAAGAAAAAGCTGTTATTAAGCAAAGATTTGAAGAACAAAGATCCAGCTTATTAGAGCAATTAAATAATGAAGCTGCTAAATATAATTTTCAAGTGAAAACTTCTCAAAATGGTATTTTTATGATGCCCGTTGTTGATGGAAATGCTATTGATGAAGAAACATTTGATAAATTAGATGATTCTGTAAAAAATGAATATGAATCAAAAGCTAGTATTGTTCAAGATTTAATTATGAAAGCAATTGAACAAATAAGAATTATTGAGCAAGAATCTGACAAAAGAGTTTCAGAGTGGCAATCAAATATTGCTTTATTAACTATTAATGTTCATATAAATTATTTGAAATCAAAATTCAAAAGAAATAAAAAAATAACAAAATTCTTAAATGATGTTAAAGAAGATGTATTAAAAAATGTTTCTTATTTCTTAAATGAAGATAAAGAAAAAGAAAAGCAACAACAAATAAATCCAATGAATAGAAAACAAGACCCTTCTTTGAATTATCGTGTTAATTTATTTGTTGATAATTCAAATACTGAAGGTGCTCCTGTTATAATGGATTCAAACTATTCTTACCAAAGTATATTTGGAAGTCTTGAATATGAAAATTATTATGGTTCTTTGAAAACAGATTATACTATGTTATTGCCAGGTCTTTTGCAAAAAGCAAATGGTGGATATATTATTTTTCAAGCAAAAGATTTATTGCAAAATCCAATGTGTTATGAAGCACTAAAAAAAGCTTTAAGAGTCAAAGAAATAAGTATTGATAATACAGCTGAGCAACGTACTTCTATGGTTATGGTTTCATTAAAACCTGAGCCAATACCTTTGGATTTAAAAGTTATTTTAATTGGAAATAGTAATATTTATCAAACATTACTTGCAATGGATTCTGATTTTAAAAAATTATTTAAAATAAAAGTTGAATTTGAAGATGATGCACCATTAAATGCAGAAAATGCTAATAAGTTGGCTAAAATAATTCATGGTTTTTGTGAAGCTGAAGAACTACCACATTTAGATAAAGGTGCAATGTGTAGTCTAGTTGAATATTCATCTAAACTTGCTGGAAGTCATAAAAAACTATCAACAAGGTTTGATGATTTAATGCAAGTTGCTGGTGAAGCTGCAACTTGGGCTAAAATTGCCAAGTCAAAGGTTGTAACAAAAGATTATATTGAAAAAGCTTTATCTGAAAGAAAAGACAGAGTTAAAAAATACGATGCAAAATTTATGGAAATGATAAATGATAATACTCTTTTAATTGATACATCTGGATTTGAAGTTGGTACAATAAATGGTTTAACAGTTATGACAATTGGTGACTATTCTTTTGGTAGACCTGCCAGAATTACAGTTAACACATATACAGGAAAAAGTGGTATTGTAAACATTGAAAGAGAGGTTGAACTTTCTGGTTCTTCTCACTCAAAAGGTGTTTTAATTTTAACAGGATATTTAGGTGAAATGTTTGCACAAGATATTCCTTTATCATTAACAGCAAGTATTTGTTTTGAGCAATTATACAATGGTGTTGATGGAGATAGTGCTTCAAGTACAGAGCTTTATGCTTTACTTTCTAGTCTTTCTGGTATACCTATAAATCAGTCAATTGCTGTTACTGGCTCTGTAAACCAAAAAGGTCAAATACAACCTATTGGTGGTGTAAATGAAAAAATTGAAGGATTTTTCCAAATTTGTAAAATGCGTGGTTTAACTGGTGAACATGGTGTTATGATTCCTGTTCAAAATGTTGATAATTTACAGCTTTCTGATGAAATTGTTGATGCTGTTAAAAATAATTTATTCCATATTTATGCTATTTCTTCTATTGAAGAAGGAATTGAAGTTTTAACAGGCGTACCTGCTGGAAAGAAAGATAAAAGTGGTCATTTTCCTGCTGGTACTGTAAATTATTTAGTATATGAAAAGCTTAAAAAATACGCAGAAATTAGTGAAAATTCTTAAATAAAATTTAATAATTTGTTTTTATAAATAAAGAAATAATGTATTCTTTAAATTTTATAGAGTTCCCCATTCTAAAAATTCTTTAAAAAGTTTTTCAAACTTTTTAGAATTTTTGAACGGTCCCCACTTACTCTATAAAATTTTGCAGAATACATTATTTTTTTATTTAATCAGCAATTATTTAAATATTATCTTTATATAGTTTATAATATAATAATATATATATTTATGAAGTGACGAATGCGATTGGAAAGTGTTTAGAAAATCTTGATTTAAGAAAATGAAGGAACCCAAATTATTTTGGGGAGTGTCATTTTCTTAAATCTAGATTTTCTAATCACTTGTATTGAGCCGAGGAACATAATAAATATATATATTATTATATTATAAACTAATTTTAAAGTATATTTTTCAAATTAAATTTGCTTTTTTCTTTAATTAAATTCAATATTGAAATACTATTATCTATTCTTACCACAGCATCTTGGTAGTCTTCTACATCTATATCACTTTC
>CACWHO010000043.1 GCA_902760765.1 uncultured Eubacteriales bacterium
GGACTTGCTGATAAAATGACACATATATCTACTGGTGGTGGAGCATCACTTGAATTTATAGAAGGTAAAAAGCTTCCAGGAATTGAGTGCTTATTAGATAAATAATATTTTATTGCTACATTGTAATTTATCAATAAAATAAAAATGAAAGGGAAATTTACCATGAGAAGAAAAGTAATTGCAGGAAATTGGAAAATGAATATGCTTCCAAACGAAGCAATGGACTTCATAAATAAATTAACACCACTTGTAAAAAGCACAAAAAATGAAGTGATATTATGTGTCCCATTTACAGATTTGTTCTATGCTTTATTAACAGCACAAGATACAAATATAAAGATTGGTGCACAAAATATGCATTTTGAAGAAAGTGGAGCATATACTGGTGAAGTATCAGGTAAAATGCTAAAGTCAATAAATGTTCAATATGTTATTATTGGACATTCAGAAAGAAGAGCATATTTTAACGAAACAGACGAAACAGTAAAAACAGGTAGAAAATACAATAATTGCATATGAACCAATTTGGGCAATAGGCACAGGAAAAACTGCAACAGCAGAACAAGCAAATGATGCAATTAAGTCAATAAGAGACAAAATTTGTCAAAAGTATGGACAAAATACAGCAGATAGCGTTATAATACAATATGGCGGTAGCGTTAAATCAACTAATGCAAAAGAATTATTTGAAATGTCAGATATAGATGGAGCACTAGTTGGAGGCGCAAGCTTAAAGCCAGATGAGTTTGCAAAAATAGTAAATGCAATTTAAATAAAACTGGTTAATTTTTAGCAGAATAGGAAGGATAAAAGATGAAAGACAAAGTTACAATGCTAATGATATTAGATGGATTTGGCGATAATGCAAATAAACAAGGAAATGCTGTTGAACTTGCCAATACACCTAATTTGGATAAACTAAAGAAAAAATATTGTTGTACAGATATTTATACAAGTGGAAAGTATGTTGGATTACCAGATGGACAAATGGGAAATTCAGAAGTTGGACACACAAATATTGGTGCAGGAAGAATAGTATATCAAGAATTGACAAGAATAACAAAATCAATAGAAGATGGAGATTTCTTTTCAATTCCAGAGTTTTTAGATGCAATAGAAAATTGCAAAAAACATCATTCAAAATTGCACATTTTAGGTTTAGTATCTGATGGAGGAGTTCACAGCCACATAAGACATTTATATGGATTACTAGAAATGGCTAAAAGAAGAGATTTTGAAGATGTATATGTACATTGCTTTTTAGATGGTAGAGATACACCACCAGCATCAGCAGAAAATTATATAACACAATTACAAGAAAAGATGAAAGAAAAAGGTGTTGGAAAAATTGCAACATTAGCAGGTAGATTTTATGCTATGGATAGAGATAAAAGATGGCAAAGAATTCAAAAAGCTTATGATGCAATGGTATTTGGAAAAGGAGAAAAAGCACAAACACCTACAAAAGCAATAGAAGATTCATATCAAAAAGAAGTTTTTGATGAATTTGTAGTACCAACAGTTATGTGTAATGCAAATGAAGAACCAATTGCAAAAATAGAAGACAATGACTCTGTAATATTCTTTAACTTTAGACCAGACAGAGCAAGACAAATAACAAGAGCACTAGTAGACCCAGAATTTAATGAATTTGAAACAAAGAAAATGAATTTATATTTTGTATGCTTCACAAGCTATGATGAAACAATGCCAAATGTACACATAGCCTTTAAAAAAGAACCATTAAAAAATACATTTGGAGAAATTGTAAGCAAACATGGATTAAAACAATTAAGAATAGCAGAAACAGAAAAATATGCACATGTTACATTCTTCTTTAATGGTGGAGAAGAAAAGCAATATCCAGGTGAAGACAGAATTTTAGTACCATCTCCAAAAGTTGAAACATATGATATGAAACCAGAAATGAGTGCATATGAAGTTACAGACAAAGTTTGCGAAGCACTTGAAAATGATAAATATGATGTCATAATTTTGAATTTTGCTAATTCAGATATGGTTGGACACACAGGAAACTTAGATGCAGCAATAAAAGCAGTAGAAGCTGTTGACAAATGTATAGGAAGAATATCAAAAATAATAGAAGAGAAAAAGGGAAATTTAATTATTACAGCAGACCACGGAAATGCAGAACAAATGATAGATTACAAAACAGGCGAACCACATACTGCACATACAACAAATCCAGTTCCAACAATATTAATGACAAGTGAAAATTATAAATTAAAAGAAAATGGAAAATTAGCAGATTTAGCACCAACAATGCTTGATTTAATGGGAATTGATAAACCAGAAGAAATGACAGGAGAAAGCCTATTAATCAGAGAATAGGGGTAAAGATGTTAAAACATACCAAGAAAATAAAAGAAATGTATGAAGATATACAAAGGCATATATATTATATGATACCAGAAAAATGGGATAAAATGATGCTATATGCCTCTGTATCTGACTTAATTGATAAAAATACAACAGGAGAATTATTCTTTTACTACATACCAAAAGGAATATTTAAAAAAAATCCTGTAAATGTATATGAAATTCCACAAAAATTTAATCTTGACGAAAAAGAATACATGAAATTAGTAAATGTATTATATAAAAAAATAGTAAGATTAAGGGAAGAGTTTAAAAAAGTAGAAACAGTTTTGCCAACATGGTCAAACATAACAATTATAATTGATGGAACTCAATTTAAAGTTGAATATGATTATGAGGATTTGTCAAAATCAGAATTCAACAGCTATGAAAGACATATAATTTGGAGATATAAATACTTAAATATTAGTAAGGAAAAACTTTCAAAAAAAGAAAGAAACATAATAGATAGGTATTTAATTGATGGTAATGCTATTAGAAGAAGAGAGAGATTTGAAGAAGGAATATACATAAAAAATATAAAAAATATTGTAGATTATGAAACAGAAAACTATTCTGAAGAGCAAAATATTGAATATATTGCAACAACAGAAAAAAAGGCAAAAAATCAAATTATAATGATGGCAAATAATGATGAAGAAAGCAAAATAAATAAGTAATAAAACTTTATAAAATATTTTTATATGAAAAAATGAAAGGAGAATAAAAATGACTTATTCAAAAGAACTAGAAGAAATGTGCCCAATAGCACAAGGAGTTAACCATGGACCAGCACCAATTCCTGAAGAAGGAAAATGGGTAAAAGCAAAGGAGATAAAAGACATATCAGGTCTTACACATGGAGTTGGTTGGTGTGCACCACAACAAGGAGCGTGCAAATTAACATTAAATGTTAAAGACGGAATTATTCAAGAAGCTTTAATAGAAACAATTGGATGTTCAGGAATGACACATTCAGCAGCTATGGCAGGTGAAATCTTACCAGGAAAAACAATATTGGAAGCATTAAATACAGATTTAGTATGTGATGCTATAAATGTTGCAATGAGAGAATTATTCTTACAAATAGTATATGGTAGGTCACAAACTGCATTTTCTGAGGGAGGACTTCCAGTAGGAGCAGGACTTGAAGACTTAGGAAAAGGACATACATCACAAGTTGGAACAATTTACTCAACAACTTTAAAAGGGCCAAGATATTTAAACTTAACAGAAGGTTACATATTAAAATTAGGATTAGATAAAGATGACCAAATTATTGGTTATAAATATGTTCATCTTGGAAAAATGATGGATAATATTAAAAAAGGTATAGACCCAAAAGAAGCAATTGAAAAGGCGACAGGAACTTATGGAAGATTTGATGAGGCTACTAAGTTTGTTGATCCTCGTGAAGACTAAAATCGGCTAAAAGCACTATCTTACTTCGTCAAACTTAGTAAACATTTTTTTCAATATACAACTTGTATTATTTCAAAAAATGTTTACTAGTTTTCCTAGTAATATAGCACTTTTATCCAATTTTATAATGAAAAGAATGATAGAAAGGAATGAAGAAAATGTCAGTAACATTTGAAGGTTATGAAAGAAGAATAGACCAAATAAAACCAGTTATGGAAAAATACGGAATAAAAGATTTTGAAGATGCATTAAAAATATGTACAGATAAAGGATTTAATCCTTATGAAATAGTAAAAGGAGTACAACCAATTTGCTTTGAAAATGCTGCATGGGCATATACATTAGGAGCAGCAATTGCAATCAAAAAAGGATGCACAAAAGCTGCAGATGCTGCAAAAGCAATAGGAGAAGGATTACAAGCATTTTGTATTCCAGGTTCTGTTGCAGATGATAGAAAAGTTGGATTAGGACATGGAAATTTAGCATCAATGTTATTATCAGAAGATACAAAATGTTTTGCATTTTTAGCAGGACATGAAAGCTTTGCAGCAGCTGAAGGTGCAATTGGAATTGCAAATTCTGCAAACAAAGTTAGAAAAAATCCATTAAGAGTAATTTTAAATGGACTTGGAAAAGATGCAGCTCAAATAATATCAAGAGTTAACGGATTTACATATGTAAAAACAGATTTTGATTATTACACAGGTAAAGTAAATATTGTGGAAGAAATACCTTATTCAACAGGAGATAGAGCAAAAGTAAGATGCTATGGAGCAAATGACGTTAGAGAAGGTGTAGCAATAATGTGGCTTGAAGATGTTGATATTTCTATAACAGGAAATTCAACGAACCCAACAAGATTCCAACACCCAGTTGCAGGAACATATAAAAAAGAAAGATTAGAAGCAGGTAAAAAATACTTTTCTGTTGCAAGTGGTGGTGGAACAGGTAGAACATTACACCCAGACAACATGGCTGCAGGCCCTGCATCTTATGGTATGACAGATACAATGGGAAGAATGCACTCAGATGCACAATTTGCTGGAAGTTCTTCAGTACCAGCACATGTTGAAATGATGGGACTAATTGGAATGGGTAATAACCCAATGGTTGGTGCATCAGTAGCAGTTGCTGTTGCAGTAGAAGAAGCAATGAAATAGATATTTCAGTTATAAATTTCTATAATGAAAATTAAATATAAAATTATATATATTAAATTAGGTAAATTTAAGGACTAAATAAATAAAAAAGCTACATATATTGCTTAATTAAAATTGAGCAATATATGTAGTTAATAATATAATTTTTTGAGAGTATCATAAAGTTCGTGCAAACATCAGACTTCTTATAATATTAAACATTAACATCAATTTTGGCAAAATTTATATATTTTTTTCCTGAAACTCTTGACATTTGCCATTATTTTTTGTATACTAGTTCTTGTCAAATGGATATGGTCGTTTAGCTCAGCTGGGAGAGCATCTGCCTTACAAGCAGGGGGTCATAGGTTCGAGCCCTATAACGACCACCATTATTTTATGGCCTGGTAGTTCAGCTGGTTAGAATGCCGCCCTGTCACGGCGGAGGTCGACGGTTCGATCCCGTTCCAGGTCGCCATTTTTTTATTTTTTTTTATTTATATTTTATGGCTTCATAGCTCAGTTGGTAGAGCAGGGGACTGAAAATCCCCGTGTCAGTGGTTCGATTCCACTTGAAGCCACCAAACAAAAACCGCTATATTCAATAGATATAACGGTTTTAATATTTTTGTAAAAATGTTAAAATTTAAATAAATTCAATCCTGTATCTTCATCATTAAACCTGTCAACTTTACCATCAATAATATCAATAAACATTTCGCAAGTTGCGGAAACAATTGC
>CACWHO010000044.1 GCA_902760765.1 uncultured Eubacteriales bacterium
TCTGCAAACTCTGCTTTTGTTAATCCTGTTTTATCAATTTTTATAACAGCTAAATCTGTTTGTTTATCTTTTCCTATAATCTTTGCCTCATATTCTGTGTCATCATTAAATAGCTTAACAGTAATTTTTGTTGCTTCTGAAATTTGGAAAAATGAATCTTCTTCAGAGCTTGATTCAGATGATACAACATGGTTATTTGTTAAAATATAGCCATCTTCACTTATAATAATTCCTGAACCAGAGGCTGTTGCTGTTTGACTTGTTGGAGTTCCAAAGCCAAATAATGAATTTGAATTTACAGTATACTCAATACTTATACCAACAATTGATGGTAATATTTTATTTGCTGCATAAACGGCTGTATCTGAATATTCACTTAATTTTGATGAGTCTACATATCCATTTGAGCTTGTTGAAGAATTATTTGAGCTACTAACAACTGTATTTGATGAGCTTGTTCCAATTAATTTATCTTTTATTGATGGTACGCCAAAACATGTTCCAACAACAATAACTCCTCCTAAAACTCCACTTATAAAAGGCGCTAAAACTCTTTTACCAAAATCAGAATGTTTTTTTTCTGTAGTAACATTATATTGGACTTCATCTTTTGGTACTTTTCTGAATTTTGAGCCATCATTTTCGAAGGTATATATCCGGTTTTCAAATTTTTAATTTTATTACCTTCACAAATTTAATTATAGATATATAATATCCTAAAACAATATTAGAATACAATAGATTTGTGAAAATTATGTGAAAAAAATGTAATTTTTAAAATTTTTTTATTTTACAAATTAATCAAATTGCTTTTAATTTTTAATTTTTAACATTATAAATAAATTATAAATCAAATTTTTAAATTGTTAGAAATGTTTGACTATTTTGCAATTTTGCTGTATTATATATAATATTCAAAACAAGAAATGAGGAATAAAAGTTATGATATGTTCAGAATGTAATAAAAATCCTGCAATACTTTTTTTCAATGAAATAGAAAATGGTAAAAGCACAATGAAAGGCTTATGTTATGATTGTGCAAAGAAAAAAGGATTAAATCCAGAAGAATCTTTAAAAAAACAACAAGAATTGATTGCAAAAGACTTGAATATTGAAGAAATGAATAAGCAACTTGAAGGTCTTTTTAAAGATTTTGCTGAAAATTTAGATTTAGCAGATATAAAAAATATGGATGGGGCAATTACTTTTGGGGATTTAGGTGATGAAGAAAATGATGACTATGATGAAGAAGAAAAACCCAAAATTGCAGGTGCTGCTATTCCATTAGGCTCAATATTTTCAAATATGTTTAATAATGGAAATGTTCAAAAGGATGCAAATCCATCACAAAAAAGTAAAGAAAATACAAAAAATACTAAGCAAAATGTACCAAATCAAAAAAAGAAAAAATATCTTGATACATATGGTACAAACCTTACACAAAAGGCAAAAAATAAACAATTAGATATTGTTGTCGGAAGAGAAAAAGAAATACAAAGAATTATTCAAATTTTAAATAGACGTTCAAAAAATAATCCATGTTTAATTGGTGAGCCAGGTGTTGGTAAAACAGCGATTGCTCAAGGGCTTGCAATTAAAATTGCAAATGAGAATGTTCCAGCAAAATTATTGAACAAAGAAGTTTATTTATTAGATATGACATCAGTTATTGCAGGCACTCAATTTAGAGGGCAATTCGAGTCAAGAATGAAAGGCATTATTGATGAATGCAAAAAATATGGAAATATAATTCTTGTAATTGACGAAATTCACAATATTATTGGTGCTGGAGATGGCGAGCATTCTATGAATGCTGCAAATATCTTAAAACCTGCACTTTCTAATGGTGATGTTCAATTAATTGGTACAACAACACTTACAGAATATAGAAAATATATTGAAAAAGATTCTGCTTTAGAAAGAAGATTTCAGCAAGTTCTTGTTGAAGAACCAAATGTCGATGATTCAATAAAAATTCTTGAAGGAATTAAAAAATATTATGAAGAATATCACAAAGTAAAAATTTCAACAGATGTTATTAAACAAACAGTAATTATGTCAGAAAAATATATTCATGATAGATTTTTACCAGATAAAGCCATAGATATTTTGGATGAAGCATGTTCTAGAATTAATTTGGAAAACAAAGAATTAACAGAATTAGAAATCTTAAATGCTGAGTTAAAGAAAATTCAAGACGAAAAAGAAAAATTTGAGCAAAATGATAATGATGCAGAAAAAAGTGAAGAAGATTTCCAAAAAGCTGCTGATTTAAAAACTCAAGAATGTCAAGTAATTGAAAAAATTGATAAATTGAAAAAGAAAATGAAACCAAAAGAACTTACAGTTCAAGATATTGCTGCAGTTATTGAAAGTTGGACAAAAATTCCTGTTAAGAAAATAACAGAAGCAGAAACACAAAAATTGTTAAATCTTGAAACAAATCTTCACAAAAGAATTATTGGTCAAAATGATGCTGTAAATGCTGTTTCAAGAGCAATCAGAAGAAATAGAGCAGGACTTCAAAGTGAAAAAAGACCACCATCATTTATTTTTGTTGGTCCAACAGGTGTTGGTAAAACAGAGCTTGCAAAAGCACTTGCTTACGAAATGTTTGGTTCAGAAGATTCTATTATTAGAATTGATATGTCTGAATATATGGAAAGTAATTCAACTGCAAAATTAATTGGTGCTCCTCCAGGATATGTTGGATATGATGATGCTGGTCAATTAACTGAAAAAGTTAAAAGAAAGCCATATTCAATAATTCTTTTAGATGAAATTGAAAAAGCTCACCCAGATGTATTTAATATTTTGTTACAAGTTTTAGATGATGGTAAACTTACAGATTCTCAAGGTAATACAGTAAATTTTGCAAATACAATTATCATTATGACATCAAATGCTGGTTCAAATTTAAATAATAATTCAATTGGCTTTGGTGGTGGAACTATTGATAAATCAAAAATTGAAAATAGTTTAAAAGAAACATTTAGACCAGAGTTTTTAAACAGAATTGATGAAATTATAGTATTTAATTCTCTAACAAAAGATGAATTATTGCAAATAACTGACCTAATGTTAGAAGATACTATAAAGGCTCTAAAAAATAAGAATATTTCATTTGAAATTTCAAAAGAAGCAAAATTATATGTTTTAGATAAAGGTACAAATATCAAATTTGGTGCAAGGCCATTAAGAAGAGCAATTCAAAGATATATTGATGATGAAATTTCAGAAATGATTTTAAAAAATGATGTAAAAAATGGTCAAACAATTTTAGTAGATTTTGCAGATAATAATTTAACATTTAATATAAAATAATAGGAGGAAAAAATGTTTAAGCATGTTCCAAATATTTTAACAATAATAAGATTTCTATTAATTCCAGTAATTGTAGGAAATATAATGAATGGGCATTATATTGAAGGTTTTATATTCTTTACAATTTCTGCAATTACAGATGTACTTGATGGTTTTATAGCAAGGAAATTTAATTTTGTATCTACATTTGGCAAATTGATGGACCCTCTTGCAGATAAATTAACGCAAATTTCTGTGTTATATTCCCTATTTGCTGTAAATGCAATACCTTTTTGGATTTTAGGAATTGTAGTTTTAAAAGAATTTGCAATGGTTATTGGTGCTGCATTTCTTTATGGAAAAAATGTTGTTGTATATAGCAAATGGTACGGAAAACTTGCAACTGTTTTATTTTATTTAGCTATTGTACTTTCTTTGGTAGTTAAGGAATTAAATCTTACAGGTATATGGGCAAATGTAGATTTGATACTATATTGCATTGCTTTAATTTGTACAATATTTTCATTTGTAATGTATTCAAAAAATTTATATCAAGGTGGATTTATTGCAGAAAGTGATTTAAATAAAGATGCTCAGAAAGTAGTATTAAAAGATAAATGGCCATGGAAGAAATAATTTCCATGGTCTTTTATTTTTTTATTCATAATTTTCAAGCATCTCATTTAAATTTTCTAATCCATTAACTTTAACACCATTTTGCAATTGTACTTTATCTTCTTCTGGTAAATATTGTGTTGATATATTTGTATTTTCAAAAAGAGTTTCCTGGTTATTTTCATCTAACAAATAAACAACAATTTTATCATCATTAGTTCTCAAAATAAAATGTTGTCCACAATTATTATCAAATTCTTTTGATAATATAATTTGTGAATTACTAAATTTTTCGATTTTCCATGTTAAATACTCATTTCTTAAATCATCTTCTGTTTTATTTACCAAATTTTGTGGAATACTAATATATTCATTTATTGTATGTCCACATTCTTTATAATATCTTTTTAATGTTATAATGCAATTTGGAGAAATTTTTTCTTCACTAGAACTTGCTTCTACTTCGTTTTCTGTGTTTTGCAACATTAAATATTCATCATTACAATCATCTATAATATTTTCTTGAGTATTATTTTTATTCTCCTGCATAGCTATTTTTTTATCACTTTTTTTATGAAATATTAAAACTCCTAAAACTATTCCTGTAATACAAATTATAATCATTAAAAACATTAAAATTGCTGATTTTTTCATGTAACTTCCTCCAAAATATTTTTTGCTTTTTAATTTTCTATAAATTACCAAATATGGTTTTAATTATTATGTACATAAAAAATCATTCTATACTATTTTTAATTCATAAGTGTACTAGTTCTAACTTTGTTAAAACGATTTATATAAATTGAAATTTCTCCATTTTTATCTGTTCTAAAAATAGATATATTCTTTTCTTTTAAACGTTTTATAACTTCATCTGATGGATGCCCAAATTTATTATCTTTTCCTACTCCAATTATGGCAATTTTTGGATTTATAATATTTACAAATTCTTTTATTGATGAAGTTTTTGAACCATGATGCCCTACTTTTAATATATTAGCTTTTAATAAATATGTTTTATTTTGATATTCTTTAATAATCTCTTCTTCCGCAATTTTTTCAATGTCTCCTGTAAAAATCATAGAAAATTTTTTATATTCTAATCTTGTAACAATGGAATTATTATTTAAGATATTTTCTTCAATAAGCGTTTGTGATGGCCATAAGATTCTAAATTTTAAATTTTTTTCTATGTTTATTAAATCTCCCTTTTTTACAATTCTAACTCTAATATTTTTGTCCTTTACAATTTTTCTAAATTCATTGTAATTTTCTGACTCTTCTCCCTGCTTTGCAATCAAAACCTCTCCGACTTTTAGTTCTTGCATTACAGATAAAATTCCCTTTACATGGTCACTATCAAAATGGCTAATAATTATAGTATCAATTTTTGTATAGCCCCTATCTAAAATATATGGAACCAAAGTATTTTTTCCAACATCAAAACTGCTACTTCCCCCGCCATCTATTAAAATAGTTTTCTTTTTAGGTGTAATAATAAAACATGAATCACCTTGTCCAACATCAATAAAATGAATTTTTAAATCACTTGG
>CACWHO010000045.1 GCA_902760765.1 uncultured Eubacteriales bacterium
TCCAAAAGGAACAGCATCTTCTTTCCACTATTGGGGTCTTCAATGAACATTTCTCCTTCAGTGACCCGATAGTTTCCAGTACTATTAAGTTTCATAAGTTAACCTCCTGCATAATGAACAAAAAAACATTAAGTTATATAATTATTATACCACCTTTTCCCTATTTTTTCAACATTTTCGCAGTTTTTACTAGTCCTACAAATAGTGGTGCAGGTCTATTTGGTCTTGATTTTAATTCTGGATGGAATTGACAGCCAATAAAATATGGATGTTTTTTCTTATCTAACTCTACAATTTCTACAAGTTGTCCATCAGGAGATACTCCTGAACAAATAAGTCCAGCCTTTTCTAATCTTTCTTTATATTCATTATTATATTCAAAACGATGCCTATGTCTTTCTGAAATTTCTTTTGTTCCATATACTTTTTCTGCTAATGTACCTGTTTTAATGTTGCATGGATATGCTCCAAGTCTCATTGTTCCACCTTTTTTATAGATTGCTTTTTGGTTTTCCATTATATGAATAACTTGATTTTTGTTTTTATCATCAAACTCTTCTGAATTTGCGTCTTTAAGATTTAATACATCTCTTGAAAATTCAACAACAGACATTTGCATTCCTAGGCAAATACCTAAAAATGGTATCTTATTTTCTCTTGCATATTTTATTGTTTGAATCATTCCTTCAATTCCTCTGCTTCCAAAACCTCCTGGGACAATAATTCCAAATCCTCCTGGAACAATAATTGCATCAAATTTTTCTAATTTTTTTTTAACATTATCTGGAGTTATCTTTTCGCTATCAATTAATTTTACTTCTGTATCTACATCATTCTCAAATCCAGCATGTTTTATACTTTCAATAACAGAAATATATGAATCTTCAAGTCTTGTATATTTTCCAACAATTGCAACTTTTATTTTGTTTTTCTTATATCTATTTTATTAATTCTATCTATCATTTCTTCCCATTTTGAATTGTCTGGAACAAAATTGTCTAGCCTTAAATGATTACAAACTTCTCTTGCTAAGCCTTCTTTTTCTAGCATTAATGGAACTGCATATAAGCAGTCTGCAGTTTTGTTTTGAATAACACTTGATTTTCTAACATTGCAATATAATGATAATTTGTCCTTTATATTTTCTGGTATATCAATCTCAGTTCTGCAAACTAAGATATCTGGTTTTATTCCATAGCTTTGTAACTCTTTAACAGAATGTTGTGTTGGTTTTGATTTTATTTCTTTTGAGCCTGAAATATATGGAAGTAATGTAACATGGATAAAGCAAACATCTTCTGGATTTTTTTCTAGCCCAACCTGTCTTATAGCTTCTATTATAGAAAGACCTTCTATATCTCCAACAGTTCCACCGACTTCAGTAATTACAATATCTGTATCTGTTTTTTCAAATCCATATATTTTTTCTTTAATTTGGTTTGTAATATGTGGAATTACCTGCACTGTTTTTCCTAAGTAATCTCCTCTTCTTTCTTTTTCAATTACCTCAGAATATATTTTTCCCATTGTAACACTTGAATTTTTAGTCAAGTTTTCATTTATAAATCTTTCATAATGTCCTAAATCTAGGTCTGTTTCAGCACCATCATCTGTTACAAAAACCTCTCCATGTTCATATGGGTTCATAGTTCCTGGATCTACATTTATATATGGGTCAAATTTTTGAATTGTTACTTTGTATCCTCTATTTTTTAATAATCTACCAAGTGATGCTGCTGTAATTCCCTTTCCTAATCCTGAAACAACTCCACCTGTTACAAATATGTATTTTGTATTCATTCTTACCTCCATTCCAAAAAAATAAAAAAAGATTAAAAAAATTTGACCGAATTTTTCGGTTTTTTTTTAATCTATATTTATTTTATCACTTGTCAAAATTTTTGACAAGTGATATTTCAATTTTTTTATTTTATAGTTTATTTATATAATTACTGGCTTATTGAACTTCCATATTGTTTATACATCCATGATGTCATATCAAATGGTGTTAAAGTTTCTGGTAATCCATAATCAATTCCATATGTTTCGACACTTATTGATGTTATAACTGGTGGATTTACTGGTGTACTAACTTCGGCATTTTCTGAGTCTTCATAGCCATCTGCAACTTTTACTTCTACATCTTCAATTTTGTGAAGTACATCTAATCCTTCTGTTACTTTTCCAAATCCTGTATAATATCCATCTAGGTTTGTGTTTTCTTTTGTCATTATAAAGAATTGTGAACATCCAGAATTATATGATTCATCTGTAAGGTCATAAGAATATTGTGTATAATCTGCTCTTGCCATTGCAATTGTTCCTTCTTCCATTTTTACAGTATTTTTTACGCCATTTGCAATGAATTCACCTTTAATTGTGTAATCCTTATCTTCTCCGCCATCTTTTAAATCACTTAATTTTGCACCTGTTTGTCCATCTCCATCTTTTGTTCCTGCTTGTACCATAAAATCTTTTACAATTCTATGAAATTTTGTACCATTATAGAATCCTCTATTTGAAAGTGCTATAAAGTTTGCAACAGTTTCTGGTGCTTGGTCAGGATATAGCTCTACCTTTATTGTTCCAAAATCTTGAACTTCTATTGTTGCTACTGGATTTTGGACCTTAAATGTTGCTTTTTTATAATATCCATATACTAAAACTCCTATTAATGCTATTATAGCTAATAAAGCTATAATCCAAATTATTTTTTTTAAAACTTTCATTTTTGCCTTCTTTCTAAAAAGATAAATCTAGTTGAAAAATTTTTCAACTTTTTCTCCTTCTTTTATTTTTGATTATTATTCAAACATAAATTGTTCCTGCATTCTTCTTAATGTTTGTTTAATTGTTCTTGCTCTGACTTCTCCAATTCCATCAACATCATCTAGGTCTTGTATATCAGCATCTAAAATATGTTGGAATGATTTAAATGATGATACTAAATTTTCAACAATATTTGATGGCATTCTAGGTACTTTACTTAATAATCTATATCCTCTTGTAAATACAGCTACTTCATCATAATTATCAAATGTATCATAGCCAAGTATTTTTGCAATTGTATTTTCATTGTTGATTTCTTCATACTCTAGCTCACTTAATTTTTCCATAACTTTTTCAGGTGTTAATTTTTTTCTCCCTGAAACTAAATAATCTTTTATTGTCAAAATCTCTTCTGTTTCAAGTCCACCCATAAGTTCATCTAATTGCATATTTGCAAGTCTACCATCATCACCAAGTTCAAATATTTCTTTTTGTATTTCCTTTGAAATTCTTTGTACCATTTCAGCTCTTTGAATAACATCTATAACATTTTTTAATGTTACAATATCATTAAATTCATATTCATTTAAAATGCTTAACCTTGTATCAAAAACTTTTCTGTATTTTTCAAGTGTTTGAATTCCTTGATTTGCTTTGTTCAAAACAGCATTAGTATCTTCTAAAACATGCCTATAATCACCTTTAAAAACTGTTATTATGTTTCTTCTTTGTGAAATACTTATTACTAGTTCTCCTGTTTGTTTTGCAACTCTTTCTGCAGTTCTATGTCTTGTACCAGTTTCCATTGTTGTAATTTCTCTTGATGGTATTAGTTGTGCATTTGCAAATAAAATTTTCTTTAAATCGCCACTTAAAACAATTGCTCCATCCATTTTTGCAAGTTCATATAATCTTGCAGGAGTATATTCTTCATTTATATAAAAGCCACCATCAACAATGTTTTTTATAACATCTTCCTTATCTGTTATAAGTAATAATCCTCCAGTTTTGGCTTTTAGTATATTCTCTAAACCATCTCTAATTGGAGTTCCTGGTGCAATAAGCTTTAATATTTCTGTCAATGTTCTGCCTCCTTTTAAATTATAATGCTATTATTTATAATCGTTTGATATTTTAGTATGTCATAATAAATTATTATTTTTTAAGTCCTAATTCTTTCATTGCCTCATTTATATCCTTGACCCCTATTATATCTAATTTAAATTTTTCTTTCAAGACCTTTTTATTACTTTCTGGAATTATACATTTTCTAAATCCCATTTTTTCTGCTTCTTTAAGTCTTTTTTCTATCATATTTATTCTTCTAACTTCGCCTGTTAAGCCAACTTCGCCCATCATAACAATATCTTTTGGGATTGGAATGTTTTTATAACATGATGCAGTAACTAAAATAATTCCTAAATCAACTGATGGTTCATTTATTTTTAGTCCGCCAACTACATTTAAATAAACATCTTGTGAACCTAAATTTAATCCTGCTCTTTTTTCCAAAACAGCAATTAAAAGTGTTAATCTATTGTAATCAATTCCATTTGCTGTTCTTTTAGGAAATCCAAATATACTTGGTATTGTAAGTGCTTGTAATTCAACAAGCAATGACCTTGTACCTTCAACACATGATACAATTCCAGAGCCTGCAGGATTTTCATCACTATCTGAAATTAAGACATCTGATGGGTTAGAAATTTCACACATTCCTTCTCCCCTCATTTCAAACATTCCAATTTCGTTCGTTGAACCAAATCTATTTTTTACACTTCTTAAAATTCTATATGAAAAATATCTTTCTCCTTCAAGATATAAAACCGTATCTACCATGTGTTCTAATACTCTTGGTCCAGCTATATTTCCATCTTTTGTAACATGTCCAATAATTATTGTTGTTATATTTCTAGATTTACATACTCTCATAATTTGTGATGTAATTTCACGAACTTGACTTACACTTCCCGCAGCAGCTGGGATTTCATCAGAATACATTGTTTGAATTGAATCTATTATTACCAATTTTGGATTAATATCAATAATATTTTGATTTACAATGTCAATATCTGTTTCTCCTAAAAATAATATATCATCATTATTTATTCCGCAACCTATCTGCTCTTAATTTTATCTGTTCTGCTGATTCTTCTCCAGATACATATAATACTTTACCTTCACCTTTTACTTTATCACATAATTGCAAAATTAAAGTTGATTTTCCAATTCCTGGTTCTCCTCCAAGCAATGTTAATGAGCCTTTTACTAATCCTCCACCTAAAACTCTGTCTAATTCATCAAACCCTGTTGACGTCCTTATTGTTTCTGTTGCTTCATATTGATTTAATTTTTTTGGTATGTTTGTGCCTGATTTTTCGGCCTTTAATGAGTCATTTTTACTTTCTATAATTTTTTGCTCAAAAAAAGTATTCCAGTTTCCACATGCAGGACATTTTCCAAGCCACTTTGTAGATTCATATCCACATTCATTACATACAAATATTGTTTTATTTTTTGCCAATTTTGTTCTCCTTTTTTATAATAACAAAAAAAGTATAACATATATTTTAAATATATGCTATACTTTTTATTTAAATTTATTTTATCTTTTTGTTATTTCAAAATCATAAGCATTTGTATAGTCTGCTGATACAGCCGTGTGAAATTGTTTTGTTTCTCCTGGTTTTATATCTTCTATTATTCCGGGGATTTCATTGACTTTGTTTCCCTGTTCATCTTTTAATATTACATTAACTTTTTGCATTTTAAATTCTTTATCAGAATTATTTGTTACATTAAATAATAAATCTGTAACTCCATTATTATATGATAATTGTATATCAGATAATTCTAATTCTTCAAACTTTTTATTTTCATTAAGTTTTTTACTGTCGTTTAATTTAGCACCATTATTAAGTCTTTGTACATATTTTTCTTCAACAGTATTTTCTTCTTCAGGTTTATTTAAATTTTTTACTATTACTACTCCAATTATTATTAATGCAATAATTACTATAATATCTATAACTCTTACATCCTTTTTTATATTCATTTGTACAAATTAACCCTTCATTTTGATATTAAAAATGAAACTTTTGTTATTAATATTTTCGAATAATATTAGAACAAAATTATTCAAATTATTTGTTTCCAAATTTTACTTCTTGGAATAAAAAGTCATGAACTTTTCCCCAAGTTATATCTTGATGTAAGAACTCATTAACTTCATCTTCAACTTTTTGTTCT
>CACWHO010000046.1 GCA_902760765.1 uncultured Eubacteriales bacterium
TATAATGGAATTGAAGTATCTTTAGTAGATGAAAATGGAAATCTATCGCCTACAGATACACCAAACCCAATACGAACGGCAGAATATGGAAAATATGATGAAATAAATGGAGGAGAATATTACTTTGAAGGTGTTGACTTAGTTGCATTGAAAAACCACAGATTGCATGTTCAATTTAAGTATTGCGGATTGGTATATGAGTCGGTAGTACCATATGTAGCTTCTGAATATGGCTCAAAGGCTGCGGACACAAGCAGTAGAGATGAATTTAATAATAAATTCTCTGTTGTTACAGGAAGCGGACAAACAGCATATGCCCAAAACGGACCATATGTAAATTATACAAAAGAAACATATAGGCAACGTATTTCAGACCATGGAAATGATGATGTAATTGCAAGTACAAAAGCAGTTCCTTACAATATGTATGATGATTATCACGTAGAAATGGATACAATAAGATATGTAAACTTTGGTGTATATGAAAAAATACAAACAGACTACTCATTAGTACAAGATTTGGATAACATAAAAATTAGAGTAAATAAACAAGACCATGTTTATGAATATAGAGGTGTAAGGTTTAACAATAATTCGGTATCGGACGGAGTTAGCGATGGCATAGGAATAGGAGTTAAATTCCAACAAAACACTGGCTCATATACAAGAAAAATTTACAAAGAAGACTTAAATTACGAAAATAATGATGATTCAAGAACAATGAAAATATATGTAACATATAAATTTGCATTGAAAGACGAATCGGTATATGATGGTAAAATATTAACAGTAGTTGGATATTGTGACCAAACATTTACACCAATACATGTTGGTTCATTAAATAAAGATAACAACTATGAAGTAACAGACGAAGGAAAAATAACAGTTCAAGGGAATGCAAGCAATGGATATAAACAATATACACTTGAAATTAACAAAGAGGTAGAATCTGGAAAATCATCATTTATGTATGTACAATTTGAGGTAGATAGAAACGGATTAAAACAACTATTTGCAAACAAAGATGAAGTAGATTTACAAAATAACGTAATGGAAATAAGTTCTTATGAAACATATAAACCTGGAACAAAAAATCCATATGCAGTAGTAGACCTAGATTCAATACCAGGAAACACAGTACCAGGAAATGTAAGTACATATGAAGATGATACAGATGCTGCAAGATTATTAAAACTTGTATTTAAAGCACCAAGAACATTTACAGGAACAGTATTTTATGATGAAACAGATAAATCTGCAAGCAAGGATAAAACAGGAAAGGGATACACAGGTAGCACAACAGATTTAATGACAGAACACGAAAGAAAAGGAAATGGCGAATTTGATAGTGGAGAAAAAGGAATAAGCGGTGTAACAGTTTACTTATGGAATGTTGATGATAACGAAATGGCACAGCAAACTGTAACAGATGCAAACGGAAACTACAAATTCGAAGCATATGTACCAGGAAATTATGTTGTAAAATATGATTGGGGCAAATTAAATGCAAATTCAAATGATGACAAATATTTACCACAATACTATAAATCAACAACATTTGATGAAAGCAGAGTTCAAAAAGTAACAGAAAATGATTGGTATGATGCAGAAGGTACAGATATGTTAACAGGCAGAGTAATTGGACCTGGAAAACAATATTGGTGGAGAGACGAAACAAAGAGACAAAATGATGCAGTAGATGTAGCAAGCTTAAGAAAGACAATTGATGCAGAAACTGCGGAAATTGAAACAAATGATATTAATACAAAAATATTAACAGAAGATAAATACAAAAATAGAACAATGGAATCAATTACACCAGTAGCAACATTAGGAGTAGAATACACAACAGACCCAACATATTGCCAAGATGAACCAAATGAGAAATATCAAGTTGATAGAGAAGGTGCAGGAGATTACTTACATGTATTTGACGTAATACAAGTTGATTTTGGTATTACACAAAGACCAAAACAAGATGTTCAAATGTACAAGAGAATAAGTGGATATAAGGTTACACTTGCAAATGGTCAAGTATTAATTGATACAAAATTTGATGAAAGTAATGGTAAAAAACAACTTCAAGCAGGCGAATATGAATATACTTGGACAAGAGAAATTAAAGGCTCAAAGAATTATACAGTATATTTAAGTAATTTACTTAAAACAGAAATGGATAGCGAAATTATTGAAGGAGCAAAAGTTGAAATTACATATGTAGTAAGATTTGTAAACATAAGTGAGTTAGACTATCAAGATGAAAAATATTACTATTATGGAAATAACAATGGAGCAACACCAGTAAAAATTGCTGTACCAGAAGTTGCAGATTATTCAGATGTTAGATTATCAGTAAATGATGACTTTTGGAAAGAAGAAAAAAATGTGACAAATTATTTGAAGACATATAACTTATCTATGCAAGCAAATAATACAACTGAAAGAAAAGAATATTTAGATGGAATTAGATTATATACAACAAGTAGATTAAATAAACTAATAGCAGCAGGAGAAACATATGAAACAACATTAAATTCTTCTAGATTACTAACAAGCAGTGATGACAACAACTTTGAAAATAAAACAGAAATTGTAAGAGTGGCAAAGGATGTTGGATTTAATAAAGGTTCACCATTAAGATGGAATCATTCAACAGATGATGCAGAAACAATTACAATAATGAAGAGTACAGGTGGAGACAAGAACTACATTAAATATATAAGCATTGGATTGATTATACTTGTAACATTTGGAATGGCAGTACTTATGATAAAAAAATATATTAAGAAAAACTAAAGATAAAGTAAAAAAATAAAAGGGAGTGGGAAACCACTACCTTTTATTTTTAATTTTGAACTTCGAACAAATTTTATTATACTTTTAAAAAGAAAAAAACGAAAAACAAAAAAGTTTATAAAACAACTCTTTTTTATTGAAAAAAAGGTTTAAATATGATATATTATTCAAGATAAAATTAAATATGTTCTCATAGCTCAGCAGGATAGAGCAGTCGCCTCCTAAGCGACCGATGGCGGTTCGAGTCCGTCTGGGAACACCACACAAAAGGAGAAAAATTTGAAAGATAAAATAAGAGAATTTATAAATACAAAGCAATTTCATATAATTATGGTTTGTCTAATAATATTTATAATCATTTTTATCGCTGGAATAAGTACTTTAAAATACTATGTTGAAGGTGATAATAAATTACCATTTGTATTATCAAAAGTTTCAATTATAAGCAATGTAGAGGGCACAGATGTAGAAGATGCAAATAACAAATGGAATTTAGATATTAACCAAAGTAATGATATATATTTATATATAAAGAAAAATGATGATTTTGATAAAAATGAAACAATAAAAAATATTATATTAGATAATTTTAATGTTGAACAAAGTCCAAATGTAGGTAAATTAAAACTTTATAAACCAGATACAAAAGTAGAAAGTGTTATTTTTAAAAATTCAGCAGAAAATGAAGTTCAAAATATTGAATACACTGGAGCAATGGATTCAAGTATAAAAGAAATGAAAATTTCTAATCAAGGTGGGCTAGTGGTATTTAGATATGCAATTACAGAGATTGGAAATTATGTTTCTAATGATGACCAAGAAGTAAAACATGGCGAATTACTAAAAAAATTATCTATAAACAATGATGATTTAAAATTTAAAGTAACATTTGATATTACAATTAATTTAGATTCAAATAAATCTTATAAAGCAAATATGAGCTTAGACTTACCAGTAAATGATGTTGTAAATAATGGTACGCAAAGTCTAAATATAGATAATACAGACAATATAATTTTTAGAAGAATATAATTATAAAATAAATGAAATTTAATGCGAAAATAAATAAAATAATAAATATAGAAAGATTAAAAACAACTAAAGTACTTGTAAATTTTTGAAAGTCATTATATAATTACAAAGATGAAAGTTTAATCTTTCTATAGAGGGTATTTCAATAAAGACCTATGAACCTTGTCAGGTCCGGAAGGAAGCAGCAATAAGTAGTAAATCTTTATGTGAGGTGCTCTCTATAGAGAGATTGAATTTTTTAAAATATAAAGGATGTGATAAAATGGGGTACACAGCTCTTTATAGAAAATTTAGACCTATGACATTTTCAGAGGTAGTGGGACAAGAGCATATTACAAGAACGCTAAGAAATCAAGTTATGGCAGATAGAGTTGGCCATGCATATTTATTTAATGGAGGCAGAGGTACAGGAAAAACCTCTTCTGCTAAAATTCTTGCAAGGGCTATAAACTGCCTAAATCCAAAAGATGGAGAACCTTGCAATGAATGTGAAATATGCAAGGCAGCAATTGCGGGGACACTTACAGACATTGTGGAAATGGATGCAGCATCAAATAATGGTGTTGATGATATTAGAAGTATTAGGGAAGAAGTAAACTTTTTACCTACAAAGGCAAAATATAGAGTATATATAATTGATGAAGTTCATATGTTATCATCAGGAGCTTTTAATGCATTATTAAAAACATTGGAAGAACCACCAAAACATGTAAAATTTATACTTGCAACAACTGAACCACAAAAGTTGCCAGCAACAATACTTTCTAGATGTCAAAGATTTGATTTTAAGAGAATTTCAAATGAAAATATTGTTAAAAGGTTAAAAGAAGTATGCCAAAAAAGTGATATAGAAATTACAGAGTCTGCATTAAATACTATCGCTGTCTTAGCTGATGGTGCAATGAGAGATGCTCTTTCAATTTTGGATAGGTGTATTCAAGATGGAGAAAACAAAATTAGTGAAGATAAAATAAAAGATTTAGTTGGAATTCCTAAAATTACATATGTATACAACATTATAGACGCAATAATTGAATATAATGTAGATAAAGCTTTACAAAGTATT
>CACWHO010000047.1 GCA_902760765.1 uncultured Eubacteriales bacterium
TTATAAGATAATTATATAATTCGTTTGAAATGTCTTTTATTTCATTTTGATTTGTGCCATTAAAGCTAATTAGTATTATATCGCAAAATGGTGGATATTTCAACTGTTTTCTTAATGTTATTTCAGTATCATAAAACTTCTTATAATCTTGCTTTTGAGCATCTTGTATACTAAAATTTTCTGGATTATAAGTTTGTATTATTACCCTTCCTGGCAACTTATCTCTTCCTGCACGTCCTGCAACTTGTGTTAATGTTTGGAATGTTCTTTCTGTTGCTCTATAATCATCTATATTTAATGAACTATCTGCTGCAATTACACCAACTAATGTTACTTTTGGAAAATGATGTCCTTTTACTACCATCTGTGTTCCAATTAAAATATCTATATTATCATTTTTAAATTTGTTTAAAATATCTTCATGTGAATTTTTCTTTGTTACTGTATCAATATCCATCCTTATTGTTTTTGCATTTGGAAATTGTCTATGAATTTCTTGCTCTAACTTTTGTGTTCCAGTTCCAAAATACCTTATCTTATTGCTTCCACATTGTGGGCAAACCTTTACAACTTCTTGTTCTGCTCCACAATAGTGACATTTTAATTTATTTTCCACAATTTCTACACATTATAAATGTTGAATATCCTCTTCTATTTAAAAATAAAATTGTTTGTAATTTATCTTTTAAATTTTTCTCAATTGCATTGTATAATTCTTGGCTTAACATTGACCTGTTGCCATTTGCAAGTTCTTGTTTTAAATCTATAATTTCTACACTTGGCAATTGTGAATTATTAGCTCTTTTAGTTAATTCTAATAATGTTATTTTTTTATTTAGTGCATCATAATATGTTGTTATATCTGGTGTTGCACTTCCTAAAACTACAGGAACATTAAAATTTTTAGCTATTTTATTTGCTACTTCTTTTGCATCATATTTAGGTGATGATTCAGACTTATATGAACTATCATGTTCTTCATCAATTATTATGATTCCTAAATTCTTTATTGGTGCAAATATTGCAGACCTTGCTCCTATTACAATTTTAGCATCACCATTTTGTATTCTTTCCCATTCATCATGTCTTTCCCCAACTGATAATTTGCTGTGTAATACAGCAATTTTTTCTTTTCCAAATCTTGAAATAAATCTATCAAGCATTTGTGGTGTTAAAGAAATTTCTGGAACCAAAACTATTGCACCTTTATTTTGTTTTAGTGCTTCATTTATTAACTGTAAATAAATCTCTGTTTTTCCTGAACCAGTAATTCCAAATAAAAGAAATTGCTCATATTTATTTTGAACCATAGAATCTGATATTTTTTCAAATGCTACATTTTGTTCTTCTGTTAATTTCAAATTATTTGTTGAAGTTACATTTTTGCTTTGTAATGGGTTTCTATCTATCTTTTTTTCGGTAATTTTTAAATATTTATTTTTTATTAATGTATTTACAATTCCTCTTGAAGTGTCTGTAAAACTCTCTATTTCTGGTATAGTACATTCTCCTATTTTTTCTATAAATTTTAAAATTCTAATTTGTTTTTCAGATTTTATTATTTTATTTTCAATGTCCATATTTATCTCATCAAAATTTTTGTTTAAGCTAACAACATTCACTTTTTTATCTGAAATTCTTTTGCTTATGTTCTTGGTTTTTGTACCTGGCGTTTGCATTAATTTTATGCATTCAGATACATTTGCAAAATACTTTTTTGCCATCCATTTTGCAAGTTCTATTTGAAAGTCTGTTAATTCAGTTTCAACTTTTACTATATCTTTTACATCAAAATTTGACTTTTCTTTTATTGAAACCACATGTGCTTCTTCAAGAGTTTTCATATTTCCAAATTGTACTAAAACTTTGCTTCCAACTGTTACTAAGTCTTTTAAATCATCAGGAATATTATAGTCAAATGTTCTATTCAATTTTTTTGCTGAATTGTTTATTATTACTTCTGCTACCATCAAAACTCCCTCTAATTTTCATTTTTATAGCTATCTGCTTGTTCTTTTTTATATTGAACATTATATATTTCATTTGCAAATTGATTTATCATATAATATTTATTTTCTTTATATTCATATCCCTCAGGATATATTATAAATCTGTATTCTACATTAATTAAATATTCTCTTTTTATTCCATCAAGATTTAAATCATTTTTTATGCAATCACTATCACAATATCTAAATCCATTTTTTATTTTTTCCTTGTCTTCTTCTGTTGCATCATCTCCAAATACTATTGATGAAATTTCATTAATATTTAAAATATTATCTAATTTTTCTTGCATTCCTGATACTTTTGAGACTTCAGCACCTATTTCATAGTTTTTGCTTTGATTTAATTCATTGACTTTTATTTGCATTTCTTTTAATTCACTTTTAAAACTATTAAATTCAGAATAGTCAATTACCTGCATTCCAGAATTTGTTCCAATAGTTGCAAGTATAGTTAATAAAATAATCATTGTAACCAATGCGACTAATGTAATACCTTTTTCTTTTGAATTATCCATAACTTTTTCCTTCTTTTATTTATACTTGCACATATTATATTCTAAATCTCTACATTTATCAAGCATTATTTACTACCTTTTTTAATAAAAATAATTTTTGAATAAAAGCTTTTTTAATTGTAAAAATTCTTTATTCATAAATAAACAATGTTTCTTTTACACTTGTTAGAATTTTGAAAATTGTCGAATAATCAACTTTTTTGACGATGACTTTTTCTTGACTTTTTCATATATTCAAATTATAATTTATCTACATTTTCATATTTTTATAATTTTAATTCAAAAGCGGTTCATTTGAACTTTGCTTAATTTTATTAATCGAAAAAAATCCAAAAAAAAAATTCAATAAAAAAGGAGGAATGCTATTGAATAAAAAGAAAAAAATAGTCATTGTTTTAATTGTACTTTTAATATTGCTTTTTGCACTTTTGGGAGGTAGTACATATGCAAAATATAAATCAAAAGTAATTGGAAATGCTAATGCAGATGTATCAAACTGGAATTTTTTAGTAAATAACAACAAAGAAATAATGCAAACAATATCTTTAAATTCAACCATCAATAATTCAACATTAGTTGGAAATAAAATTGCGCCTGGAACAAGTGGTAGTTTTCAAATAAAACTAGATGCAACAAATTCAGAAACAGGTGTAAATTATATTGTTAATTTTGAAAACGAAACTCAAAAACCAAGAAATCTAAAATTTACTTATAATAACAAAACTTATAATACTCTAGCAGATTTGGAAAAAGATTTGATAGGAACAATAGGCGTAAATGATTCAAATAAAGTAAAAGAATTAAATATTGGTTGGAACTGGAAATATGAAACAGGAAATACGCCACAAGAAATAGCTAAAAATGATGAAATTGATACAGAGGATGGTAAAAACTTAAATAATTATACTTTTAGCATGGTTGTAACAGGAACACAGGTAAAACCTGCAAACTAAATCTTTTATAAAAATATGAAAATGTAATATTTTGTAATTAAAATAATTTTATCTTTTAAAGTTTTTATGGTCAAAAATATTATTATCAATGTATTTAATATATATAAAAGAAAGGAGATATGATTAATATATAAATATGATAAATAAAAAGAATCTTAATAAAAAAGTATTATCTGTATTTTTTTTAATAATTATTTTTGTTTTAATAGCAGGATTTTCATTTGCAAAATTTGTAAATCAAACAATAATAAAAGCATCTGGACAAATTGCAAACCCAATATTAGAAATAGAAAATGGAACAATTGTTGATATAAACAATCAAAATCAATCTGGGACCTGCAATTTTAAAATAAAAAATTATAATACAAAAAATGAAATAACAAATACAGATTTAAAATATTATATTGAAATTTTACCAAAAGTTAAAAATTCTATATCAATTGAGTTATTGCAAAATGGTAAATTAATTTCACTAAATAATGGAAAAACTGATTATATTAAAATGCAGAAAAATATTAAACAAACTGACGAATATAAAGTAAATATCAAATATGATAGTTCAAATACAAGCTATCAAGATATATCACAAAAATTAAAAATTAAAGTTCATGCTGAACAAGTAAAAAAATAATATGTTTTAGTTAACACTATAAATAAAAGAAAGAAGGTGTAAAATGAATAAAAAATTAATTTATTTTGCTTTTATAGTTTTGTTTATAATATCATGTTGTACAATTGTAAACGGAAAATATGGATATGAACATGAATTTGATGTTGCAAATATTGTAATTTATAAAGAAAAACCAAAAATAACATATGCAACACATATTTCAAATACTGGATGGATTTACGAAAATAGCAACTTCGATATTATAGGAAAAGACTCTATTAAAAATAAAAGTGTTAATAAAATTGAAGGTTTAGCTTTTAATGTTAGTGGAAATGTTCCAAAAGATTTTGTGCAAGTAAATACATATATTTATACATACTGGGGTCCAAATAGTTTGTCCAAGTGCACCACAACAGGGCATATAATAAAATATGGATATAATCCAGATCAAAATCAGTTTTCATCAATGGCATCAAATAATTTAGTAACATTAAATGGTAAAAAATATTTTCAATTTGGTGGCGGAGGACTTAATGGAATCTACGAAAAAGATATTAATGGAGATAATCCAATACCTGGAAATATATATACTCAATGTCTATTTGGCATATGTGGTATTAATATGAAGTTAAAAGAGTATTCATCTTATTCTATTGTTTATCAAATTTTAGTTGAAGATAAAGGATGGATAGAGCCATGTTCAGATGGTCAAGAATGTATGTATAGTAAAACAAAACCAATAACAGCTTTTAGAACGGCATTAATACCAAAGGCTGAAAAGCAAAGTTTATTAAATAAATGGAAAAATGATGTTGGAACATTTAATACTTAAAAAATTTATGGAACTTAATATTTACAAAATTTTAAAATATTATTATAAATTAATTACAGAACATTTAAATGTCCACAAAAATAAGGATGATGCAATTTTTTTATTAAATGAATCATTTGTATTTGATTTTGTTCTTTAAAATAACATAAATTTAGTAAATATCATTGAGAAAAGGTCATTTTTTTGATAAAATAAATATATAAAAAATTATATAAATAGTTATATTAAATAATCATTTATATATTGCAAAAATTAATATATAAATAATAGGGATGGTAAAAATGAATAATTATTATTTAAACAAATTGGAGTATAATAAAATTTTGGAAATACTTTCAAATTATTCAAGCACATATATTGGAAAAGACATGTGCTTAAATTTATTGCCATCAAATGATAAACAAGAAGTTAAAGAAAAATTAGAAGAAACAAAAGAGGCTGTAGATATATTATATAGAAGTAGCACACCACCAATTACAGACCAATTACAGATATTGCAGATAATACAATAAACATAAAAATAATAGAATCAAACAATACATTATCAATAAAAGCAATATTAGATTTAACAAAAATATTTGATATTGCAAATGAATTAAAAAAATACTTTTACACAGATTATATAAAATCAGAAGATTACCCAATTTTAGATGCAATATTTTCAAAATTATATACTAATTTATCTATAATAGAAAAAGTACGTAAATCAATAATTGATGAAAATACTATTGATGACAAAGCATCACAGAATTTATATAAAATTAGAAGAAAAGAACAAAATATTGAACAAGATATAAAGCAAAATTTAAATAAGATAATTCACTCACAAACATATTCAAAATATATGCAAGAAAGTGTTGTAACAATTAGAAATGATAGATATGTTATCCCAATAAAAGAAGAATATAGAAGCCAAATAAAAGGTTTTGTACATGACATTTCAAGTTCTGGCTCAACAGTTTTTATTGAACCAATTTCAATATTTGATTTAAATAATGAGCTTTCTGATTTAAAAGTTGAAGAAAATTTGGAAATTGAAAAAATATTAAAAGATTTAAGTAGCTTATTTTATCCATATCCAGAAGAGTTAAAAGATGACATTAAAAGTATTGGAAAACTAGACTTTATATTTGCAAAAGTAAGATATTCAAAAGAAATAGATGGAATAACGCCTAAAATAAATGATAAAAAAGAGATAGTTTTAATAGATGCAAAACATCCTTTACTTGATAAAAAACAAGCTGTTCCAATTTCACTAACACTTGGAAAAGACTTTAGTACACTTGTTATTACAGGACCAAATACAGGTGGAAAAACAGTAACTTTAAAAACAATCGGATTATTAACTGTAATGGCATGTAGTGGATTAAATATTCCAGCAAATGAAAATTCATATATATATGTTTTTGACAATATATTTGCAGATATTGGAGATGACCAAAGCATTGCAGATTCACTTAGCACATTTTCATCACATATGAAAAACATTGCAAATATTGTTCAAAATGCAACAGAAAATTCTTTAGTTTTAGTTGATGAATTAGGTTCAGGAACAGACCCAGTAGAAGGCTCTGCACTTGCTATTAGTATTTTAGATTATTTTAAAAAGAAAGATATATTAACAGTTGCAACAACACATTATCAAGAATTAAAAAAATATGCATTAATAACAAAAGGATTTGAAAATGCATCTGTTGAGTTTGATATAAACACACTTTCACCAACATACCATTTATTAATTGGCGTTCCAGGAAAAAGTAATGCATTTGAAATTAGTAAAAAACTTGAATTATCAGAAGATATAATAGAAAATGCAAAATTAAATTTAACAAAAAAAGATGTTGATTTTGAAGAATTATTAAAAAACATTTATGATAATAAATCAAAAATAGAAAATGAAAAAGAAATGATTTCTAAAGAATTGCAAAAAATTGAAGATTTAAAGAAAACATTAGAAAGAGATAATTCTTTAATTGAAGAACAGGAAAAAGAAATAATTAATAATGCTAAAATAAAGGCAAGAGAAATATTGTTAGATGCAAAAGAAGATGCA
>CACWHO010000048.1 GCA_902760765.1 uncultured Eubacteriales bacterium
ATCAGTAATTTTTTGTGATACTGTTATTATGTCTGTATTTGGCATAAAAACAATATATTTGCTTGGTAAATCAATATGTGTTGATACTCTTGCACCTTTTTGGTCATTACTGTCTTTCTTTACCTGCACAAGAAATTTTTGCCCCTGTCTTGCAATCTCACTAATATCAATATCTGTAACAATCTTTTCTTTTGTTTCATCAACTTTTTTTAGTATATCTTTTAAGTGTATAAAACTATTTCTTTCTGTTCCAATATCAAAAAACGCTGATTGCATGCCCTCTACAATATTTCTTGCAACTCCTATATATATATTGCCTTCTCTTCTTTTTGAAAAATCATCTTCATCATAATATTCAACTAATTTTCCATTTTCTAATAGTGCTATTTTTTCATTTTCTGCTTTTTTTATTAAAATTTCGTACATTAAGCTATTTACTCCTTTATTGTCATATATATTTTTACTTTAATTTTTAAAATTGCAACAAGCCAATTTATAATAAATAGTATTCCAATTTTACACAGCATTAAAATTTAATTAAACTTGTTCATTGCAATATCTATACCATTTTTTATGATCTCTTCAACTGCAAGTGCTGCCTTTTCTGTTCCTTGTTTTAATATTTGTTTTTCTTCCTCTGGAATACTTCCAATTACATAATTTATCATTTCACTTGTTGATTCAGGTCTACCTATTCCAACTCTAACTCTAGAAAAATCTGTTGAATTCAAATTTTGAACAACAGATTGCATTCCTTTGTGTGAACCAGGTCCGCCCTTTTTTCTAAGTCTTATTTTTCCTTTTGGTGTATCAATATCATCATAAATTATTACAATATTCTCTAATGGAATATTATAATAATCAACAACTTGTTTTACTGATTTACCACTTTCATTCATGTATGTTTGTGGTTTTAGAAGTATGACCTTTTCATTTTGAATGTTGCATACTTCATATAAACCATCAAAATTTTTTTTATTTATTTTTATATTATTGTTTTGTGCAATTTGATTTATTGTATCAAATCCCATATTATGTCTTGTTCCAGAATAATCTTCTTCTGGATTTCCTAATCCTGCTATTAAATACATTTTATCGTTTCCTTTTATTAAAAAATCTATTTAAAAATTTCTTTTTACATTAGTTTATTAATCAATTTGGTTTGTTAACTTTTTATTTAAAAAATCTATTGAAAAATCCCTTTTTGTCATTTTCTATTTCTTTTTTGTTATTTGATTCTTCACTTTTTTGACTTAACTTTGGATTTTTTTTACGCATTTCATCAATTATGTTTTTCATACGATTTTCATCATTTTTAATTCTATTAGAGCTTTCTTTATTGTAGCTATTCTCTGTATTAAGTTTTTTATCATATATGTTGTTATTTGCGCTTTCTTCATCCTCATCATAGTCATCATAGTCAAAATCATCATCTTCATCACTTAAATTCTCTTCGTCATCTTCTTCATAGTCTTCTTCTTCGTCGTCATAGTCATCATCATCATCAAATAGTTCATCATCATAAAAGTCTTCTTCGTCTTCATATAAATCTTTATCTTCGTCATTTGACTCATTATTTTCAAATTCATTGTTCTCATCTGTATAGTTTTTGTCATTATTAGTTGATTTTTCCTTTTCTTCTAAATCATCATCTATGTCAAGAAATTCATCAATTCCTTCTTTTGATTCTTCATCTTTATTACTTGCATTTGAATCATCAAAATCATCTTTTAAATCATTATCTTTTTCATCTTCAAGGAAATCATCTAAATCAGAATATTTTTTGCTCGTAGCATCTTCATTTTCTTCATCATCAAAGTATTCTATAATTTCATCATTGCCTATTGTTGATTTGAAAATATCATCATTTGAATTATCAACAACTTCTGGCTCTGTTTCAACAGTTTCTTCTTGTGGTTCTTCATCTTCTAGTTTTTCAATCTTTAACTCTTCTGCATCAATGTTGTAGTTTTCGCTAACTTCTTTTTGGAAAACTTCATAAATATTTTTTATTTCATCTATTCTCCAATAATTTGAATTAATAATTGTTCCTGTTTTTATTCTAATATTATTAACTTCTTGCTCAAAGTTTCTTTCTTTTTCTTCAATATTTTTCAAATATTCTTTATTATATAATTCTTTATAGCCTTTTTTGGATGATTTTTCAGCTATTTCTCTTAAAATTAATCTATATAGATTGTTAATTTGTTCAATATCTGAATCGTATTTTTCACATGCATCTTCCATTAATTTTTCATGGATTTCTTTTCCATTTATTAATGTCATTCTTTCATTGTCTAAGAAACTTACAATATACATCTTTTCTGCTTTTAAAAAAGCAAATTTGACATTTGTATCAATTTTTGTTTTTTCATATTTTTTCAAGTTAATATCATCATTATTAATTTCATCAAATAGTCTTCTCATCTTTTCATAGACTATTGCATAGCAAGATGCTTCTATACGTGCAATTTCGAACCTTGTTTTTGCTGCTTTTTCCATTACTTCTTTATTAAATGGTATTTTTTCATCTTTGCCATTATCAAGCATTAATTCTACTGTTTTTCTTTCTGGCCCCTTATCTTCTGATTTTGAGAAGGCTCTTAATTTTAATACAATGTTTCTGTCAATTTGTTCAAAATCTTTTTTCACATTATCTATTACTGTAAAATAGTATTTTTCTTCTTCCCTTCTTGTTTTTGAAGCACTATTTCTTTCTTTTTGTTTATCCGCAAAATCAGAGATTGCTTCAACAAATTCTTCTCTAAGTTCTTTTAATCTGCTATTATATTCATCTACAGATTCTTCAATATTCAGTAATTTTTTTTCAATGGCTGATGGTAATTCATCAATTGTTTCAAATAGCTGGTTTCTTTTGCTTTCAAGTCCTGTTAATGCTTCGCTTATTTCTTTTTGCTCTTTATCTATTTTACTAATTTTACCGGCAACTACATCAAATTTTTCGATTACTTCATTTTCTTGTTCAAGAACTGTTTGATATTTTTTCATTTCTTCAACTAATTCATTGTAATCTTTAAAAATTATTTTTAAGTTTACTTTTTGGTCAAATCCAAATAAATTATTATAATATTTCTCTAGAATAATGGCACTTCTCTCATACATTACTTTACTTCTCCTAATTTTATTTTTTTAACATTTTATCATTATTGTGTTAAAAAAACAAGATATTTTAGTATTCTTCTATCCTAATTTTTACTTTTTCTTCTAAGCTATATCTTTTTTCGACATTTAAGCATGTTATTTGTATATCATCCTTAAATGCAAACTTATTCATGCTATCTAATACAACTTTTACAACATTGTCTATGTCTGGTTTTTTGGTAGGGCTAATTTCGTTATTTAGCATCTTTTCAATATCTGTTTTTTTCGTTGTTTTTGGTATTGAAAAATATGCTATAATAGTTACCTTTATTCTTCCCTCTAATGTTGTAAATCTTGGATATTTTAATAAAAAATATTGCTCAATTAATGCTTCATAGTCTTTTGTTTTTGCTGGTGTATATACAATTCCAGTATATGTATTTAGTCTTGGTCTACCTTTTCCTTCTATTTTTCCTGGTACTTCAAATTCATAAATCATTTTATTCTTGTATAATCAATCATATATAAATATTAATCTAATAATTGATTAATTCCCTTCTCTTAATTTTTTATTTTCATAACTGCAACACATTCTATATGCTAATGTTGCTGGATTACAACTAATATATACAAATCTATCTGGATGAATTTTTAAAATATTTTCAATTGATTTATTATCTAATCCACGCCTTGGTGGGTCAACCATTACAACATTTGGAATTATTTTTTTGTTATTTATTAAATCATCTAAAACAAATTCAACGTCACCTGCAATAAATTCCGTATTTTTAACATTGTTTAATTTTGCATTTTGTTTAGCATCTTCAATTGCTTGTTCTACAATTTCTATTCCATAAACTTTTTTTGCATATTTTGACATAAATAATGAAATTGTTCCAATTCCACAATATAAGTCGAATACAATATCATTTTTGTTAATTTCTGCAGATTCAACTCCAATATTATAAAGTTTTTCGGCTTGCAACGGATTTACTTGATAAAATGAAAGTGGTGATATTTTAAATTTATAATCTCCTAAAATGTCAGTTATAAATCCATCCCCATAAATTACAATATTTTCAGTGCCAAGTATTACATTTGTATTTTTTGTGTTTACATTTTTTACTATTGTTTTTATATTTGGATATTTTTGTATAAGTATTTGTACTAATTCATCTTCATGTGGTATTTGCTTTCCATTAATAACAAAAATACACATTATTTCATCTGTTTTAACACCAATTTTAATTGTAATATGTCTAAATAAGCCCTTTCTAGTGGTTTCGTTATAGACTGATATTTTGTTATTTTTTATAAATTCTAAAACTGTTTTTGAAATTTTTTCTGATACATTTTTTTGGATTAGGCAATTTTCCATTTGAATTATCTCATGGCTTCTATTTGCAAAAATTCCCACAATTGGTTCTCCATTTTTATCTACTCCAAATGGGTATTGTGCTTTATTCCTATAATTGTATGGATTTTCCATACCTATTGTTTGCATTACATTTACTTTATTTTTTAATGTTTTATTTATTAAAGATTGGACTGCATTTTGTTTCATTTTTAGTGTATATTCATATTTTATATGTCTTAAATTACAACCACCACATCTTTTATATGTTTTGCAATCTACTTCTTGTCTATTTTCTGAACTTTTTATTACTTCTAATAATTTTCCATACCCATATGATGATAATACTTTTACAATTAGAATTCTTACTTTTTCTCCTTTAATTGCACCTGGCACAAAAATTGTAAAATTATCTATTTTTGTGATTCCTTCTCCTTCAAAGCCATTATCTAAAATATCTACAATATATTCTTCGTTTTTCTTAATAGGTATATTCAACATTTTTATTCCTAACTAATGAAAATCAAATACCTAATAAATTTAGATATTTGATTTTCAATTTGATTTTTTATTTTATTCGCAATAAATTTTTTTATTTAAATTATTTTGTTTGTAACATAATGTTTTTATTTTAATTTTGCAGTAAATTTTATTCTTCCCAGTTGTGATATACATTTGCAACATCATCAAGGTCTTCCAAATTTTCTATAAGTCTTTCCATTTTTTCAACGCCTTTTTCATCTAGGCTAACTGTTGTTGTTGGAACCATTTGTATACCTGCATCTAAAAATTCAAATCCTGCTTCTTCAAGTTTTTCAGAAACATCATTAAAATCTGCTGGGTCAGTTATTATTTGGTAAACATCTTCATCAGATTTAAAATCTTCTGCACCACTATCTAATGCAAGCATCATAATATCATCTTCAGACATATCTGTTGATTCTTTTTCTATTACAATTACGCCTTTTTTATTGAACATATAAGATACACAACCTGTTGTTCCAAGATTTCCGCCTGACTTATCAAATACGTGTCTAACATCTGCTGCAGTTCTATTCTTATTATCTGTTGAGGCTTCAACAATTACTGCAACTCCGTTTGGTCCATAGCCTTCATATGTAATTTCTTCATAATTTTCATTACTTGAAGATGCTTTTTTTATTGAGTTATTTATTGTGTCATTTGGCATATTTGCAGCTTTACATTTTGCAATAACTGCTTTTAATTTTGAATTTCCTGCAGGGTCTGGTCCACCCTCTTTAACAGCTATTAATAATTCTCTTCCTAATTTTGTAAATACTTTTCCTCTAGCTGCATCTGCTTTTCCTTTTTTGGCTTGAATGTTATGCCATTTACTATGTCCTGACATTCTTTATTCCTCCTTTTTGTTTTACTTTTATAATTAAAAATTTTTTTATAATAATACTTGTATATATTATCACATTTTTTTCTATTTATCAATTGTTTTGCTGAATAATTTTACTAAACATGAAAAAAATAATTTATAAAAAGGAGTTTATTAATGAATCAAATTTTATATACTGGAAAAAACAAAAAAATAAAAATATTTTTTGGTATTCAATTGACAATCTCTATTATTTTGTTACTTGTTTTTTCTTTATTATTAATAATTAAAAAAGTTTATTCAAATAATCGAGAAAAATATTCAAAGGAAATTCTTGATAATTATAAAATTACAAGAATTTATGCAGAAAATCAAAACTCCAAAATTTCAGAAAAAAATAATAACATTAAGCAAAATCAATCATTTAATACTACAACTGATGAAAAAAATATTGATTCTAAATCTCCGTATATTATTGGAATAATTGAAATTTCCAAAATTAATCTATATTATCCTGTTTTTTCAACATATAAAGAAGATTTATTAAGAATATCTCCATGTAGATTTTTTGGTCCTGAAATTGGTAAAAAAGGTAATTTATGCATTGCTGGTCATAATTATGATAATGACAAATTTTTTAGTAAAATTAGCAGTTTGTCAAAGAATGATGAAATAATTTTATATAATAATTCAAATAGGAAATTTGTTTATTTAGTTGATGAAATATATGAAGTTAAGGCTGATGATATGTCTCCAATTTTTGTGTACAAAAAAAGTGCCAAACAATTGACACTTATTACTTGTAATAACTTAAACAAAAATAGAATTATTGTTAAAGCTTTTATTCAAAAATAAAGCATTAAAAATTCAGATGCATAAGTAATTTTTATTTCTTACTTAAAGAACATAATTTTATACATCTTTGAAAAGCCAGTCTATTCCTTTACTATTAAGGATTTTTTTGTTCTTTGCTTTTGCTTCAACAGTATCTGCCCATAAATATGCAAGGAAACATATTAGTAAAAATACATAGTCTATTCCTAGATTAATAACTAATGTTCTATACAAATATGAATATTGTGGTTTTAGTGTTAATATCTGTATAAAATGAATTGTTAAATCTATTAAAAATCCAAATAATGGGAAGAGCATTACAATACTATTTTTAATCTCCTGTGACAAAAATATAAATAAAATTACAGCAGCAACTATTAATGCAAGTGAAAATAAATTTGTTAAATCAAATATAAACATCTTTTGTACCTCCTAATTTAATTTTTTCTCAATTAATTTTGCAATTTCTTCAGCCTTTTTTGTAATATATTCTTGATTTTCGCCTTCAATCATTACTCTTACTAAAGGTTCTGTGCCTGAGGCTCTAATAAGTACTCTGCCATTTCCAGCAAATTCTTTTTCTAGTTTTTCAATTGCATCATTAATTTCTAAATCTTTATCATAATCATACTTTTTATTGCTATCAACCTTTGCATTTACTAAAACTTGTGGATAAAGTCTTATAATTTTAGTAAGTTCAGAAGCTTTTTTGTTTTCCTCTAATATTGCTTGAATAAGCATAAGAGATGTTAAAATTCCATCTCCTGTTGGGTTATAATCAAGAAAGATTATATGACCTGATTGTTCTCCGCCAAGATTATATCCATCTTTTAACATTTCTTCTAGAACATATCTATCTCCAACATTAGTTTGAACTAACTCTAAGCCATTATCTCTTGCATATTTATGCAATCCCAAATTGCTCATAACTGTAGCGACTATAGTATCTTTTTCAAGTTTTCCCTTTTTTCTTAAATAATTTGAAATTATAGCCATTATCATATCGCCATCAATTTCATTTCCGTTTTCATCAACAGCAAGGCATCTATCTCCATCACCATCAAATGCAACACCAAGGCTTAATTTATTTTCTTTTACAAACTTTTTCAAAGAATTCAAATGTGTTGACCCACAATTTTGGTTTATATTAATTCCATTTGGATTATTGTTTATAACTATATGTTTGATTCCCAATGTTTTAAAAACTTTATCTGCAACTTTATAAGTTGCACCATTTGCTGTATCTATTCCAACAATAAAATCTTCTCTATTTAATTTATCTATAACATCATCAAAATTTTTTCTAAAGAAATATACATATTCATCAATTAAATCTTCTCTGTATTCTGAAACACCTATCTTATTGCTAATAGCAGTTAATTCATCAATTTTTGATGAATCCATTACTTCTTCTATTTCTTCCTCTAAACTATCTGGAATTTTCATTCCTTTATTGCTAAAATATTTGATTCCATTGAATTCATAAGTATTGTGTGATGCAGAAATTACAACACTTGCATCAGCATTTAACTTTCTTGTTAAATAAGCAACAGCTGGCGTTGGAATAACTCCAAGTAATTTAACATTTGCACCATAACTTAAAAAACCTGCAACCATTGCACTTTCTATTAAAGTTCCTGAAAGTCTTGTATCTCTACCTATTAATATTGTTGGATTGTGGTCTGAATGTTTTGCTAAAACATAAGCTCCAGCCTTTGCAACTTTGTATACAAGTTCTGGTGTAAGCTCTGTATTTGCAATCCTTCTTATACCATCTGTGCCAAAATATTTTCTCATTTTATGTCTCAAAATATTTTCTCATTTTATGTCTCTCCTTTATAAATGATTGTAAAATTTATATTTTATTATATAGTTTTTTAACTCTAGTATAATTTTCAAACTAATATTATTTTGAATTTAGTGCTATTTTATCCATAAAAGATATTTTGAACTCGTCTGATAATTCAAATTTAATATTTTTATTATTTACAGCACGTTCTGGATTTATTGTTGTTAATTCCTTCAATTTTTCTTTTCCAACTATTTTTTCAATTTTATTTAATGCATTTGGAATAGCATTATAAACCGTATTTGTTCTATGTACATCACTACCCAAAAAATGAACAAGGTCATTCTTTAAAAGTATTTTTGCAACAATTTCTGATTTTTTTCCATATTGGCCTAAAATACTACCATAATTTGATTGCATTAATACACCCATGTTTACTAAATTATATATTACTTCTGGATTTCTATGTACAAATCTATATCTTTCTGGATGTGCTAAAACTGGAACATATTTCTTACCTTGAAGTGTATATATAAAATCTTTTAAGTTCATAGGTTGTTTTTCTAG
>CACWHO010000049.1 GCA_902760765.1 uncultured Eubacteriales bacterium
CATGGGAATATTTGATATATACTATAATTGTATTTTAAGTAAATATACAAAAACCGCGTACGAAAGGAGGTGAACTTGATTGGCTAAAATAAAGGATTTAGACAGGATTACAGCACTTTATGAAAGATTATCAAGAGATGATGAACTTCAAGGAGAATCAAACAGTATTTCTAATCAAAAAAACTTTTTAGAAGAGTATGCAAGAAAAAATGGATATACAAATATAAAACATTATACAGATGATGGATATACTGGAAGAAATTTTAAAAGACCAGGATTTCAACAAATGCTAAGTGATATTGAAAATAATAAAATTGGTGCTGTTATTGTAAAAGATATGAGCCGTTTAGGAAGAAATTATTTACAAGTTGGTTTTTATACTGATATGGTATTTCCTAAAAGAAATGTTCGTTTTATTGCAATTAATAATAATGTAGATACTGAAAGTGAAAATCCATCTCAAAATGATTTTGCACCATTTTTAAATATAATGAATGAATGGTATTCAAAAGATACAAGCAATAAAATTAAATCCATCTTTTCTTCAAGAATGCAAGAAGGTAAAAGATGTAGTGGCTCAATTCCTTATGGATATTATAGAAAATCAGAAGATAAACAAACATTATATGTTGATCCAATTTCTTCAAAAATTGTTGTACGTATATTTGAAATGACAGCAAATGGTGTGAATACTTATGAAATTGCAGATACATTAACAAAAGAAAAAGTACTAACTCCTTCAGCTTATGCTATGGAATATCATCCAGAACAAGTACATCGCAGAGTACCAACAGGATATTGCAAATGGACACCTAGTGCTGTACAAATGATTTTAAATAGACAAGAATATTTAGGGCATACAATTTTAAGAAAAACTATTGGTGCAAATTTCAAACTTAATAAAAGAAGAAAAACGACCAAAGATGAACAATATTTCTTTCCAAATACACATGAGCCTATAATATCACAAGAATTATGGGACAAAGCTCAAAAGAATAGAAGATTTTTATCTCGAAAAAATGATAGTGCTAAAATGCAGGAAAAAGCAATATTTAGTGGATTACTTTATTGCTTGGATTGCAGTAAAAGATTAACATATAAATACCAACCTAATAAATCAACATCAACTCTTGGATATTTATGTATTGATTATGATGGAAAAAGAGGGAAGTGTACATCACATTATATTAATAATAATGACTTAAAAGCAATTGTATTAGAATATTTAAGGGTTATATCCAAAAAAATAATTGAAGATGAAGAATCCTTTATTAAAGAGCTAAAATCAAAATGGGATGGCAATCAAAATAAAAAAACTATACAAGACAAAACAGACTTAAATGGATTACAACAAAGATTTAAAGAACTTGATAAACTTATTTCTACTTTATATGAAAACTATGTTAATCAATTACTTCCAGAGAGGCAATATATTTCATTGATGAAAAAGTATGATAAAGAACAAAAAGATGTTGAAGCAAAAATAAAAGTTTTAACAGATACTACAAAAAATGAAAAACAGTCTCCCAAAGCAAATGTTAAGAAATTTGTTGAACTAATAAAAAAATATAAATATCCAACTGAAATAACTCAAGAATTAGTTAGAGAACTAATAGATAAAATTATTGTTTATCAAGCAGAGGGAAAAAAGCCTAATCGAACTCAACGAGTAGATATTTATTTTAATTTTATTGGAAAATATGAGCTAAAATATACAAAAGAAGAGCTGGAAAAAATAAAATTAGAAAATGAAGAGAAGCAAAGAAAAAAAGAAGAGCAAAAAAGTCAATTGAAGAAAGATTACGCCAAAGCATATCGTCAAAAGCAAAAAGAAAAGAAAATGGAAGAAAATAATGGTCATTTATTTAAAGAAAGAATTTGTGATGTATGTAATAAGCCATTTTATCCTACTTATGCTAAACAGAAATCTTGTTGTGATGAATGTAAAAAGCAATCATTAAAAAATACAAGGAATAAATATTATAACGAACATAAACACACACAACCACTACAAGAAAGAAAATGCATTGTATGTGGTAAAATATTTAAACCAGTAAATGCACAAGAACTATTATGTTCAAAAGAATGCAAAAGAAAACATAAAAATTTAAAGAAAAGAGAATATTATCGTAATAAAAAATTAAAAGAAGAACTAAAAGTTGATAAAACATTATGATTTCAAATGATTTATAATTTTTATAGTTTTGGAAAGGTGACTAAAAATGAATGAAAAAATTAATAAAATAACTTATACAAAAAAGGGAGATTATTATTATCCAAATATATCATTACCAGAAGATACTAATTTTAGTATTGGAAAATATGGAAGAGCACATTTAAGATATATAAAACAATATAATAAATTTTTATATGAAGATTTATTATTAAATGGAGGACTAAACAGTTATTTACATTCAATTGATGAACAATGCAATAATTTTTTAGAAAGTACAATAAAAGAATTTGCTAAAAAAGAAAATGTTACAGAGGAATTAAAAGCAAGTAATCAATTAGAATGGGTAGCTAGAATGAATAATATAAAAAATAGAGTAGAAGAAATAATTTATAACGAATATATTTATAAATAAAAAACAACATAAAAACCTTATATTTAGTGTAAGAACACTGATATAGGGTTTATTTTTTTACCAACTAAAAAGAAAAAAGTTTCTTTTAGCAAGTAATAAAGAGAAAAATAAAAAATAGCTTGTGATTAAGTTAAGGAGGGACAAGAAAAAATGAAGGGTTTAGAAATAATTAATGCAGATACTTTACTTTATACAACTATTGAAGAGCCAGACTATATTGTAGAAGATATAATACCAACTGGATTACATTTATTTTGTGGAGCTTCAAAAGTGGGAAAAAGTTGGCTTATGTTAGATTTAAGTATTAAAGTTTCAAAAGGTGAGCCAATATGGAATTTAAAAACAAAGAAATGTGATGTCCTTTATTTGTGTTTAGAAGATACAAAGCAAAGATTACAACAAAGATTATTTACATTAACAGATGAAATATCTAGTAATCTACATTTAGTAAAATTTTCAAATACAATTAGTGATGGTTTGATAATTCAATTACAAGATGCAATAAAAAGATATCCAAATATAAAACTGATTATTATAGATACTTTACAAAAAATTAGAAAGCAAAGTAATGATATAAATTATTCTAATGATTATGGAGATATATCTATTTTAAAAGATTTTGCTGATAAAAATAAACTTGCAATAATTTTAGTTCATCATTTAAGAAAACAAAATGACAATGATGTATTTAATAGAATTTCTGGTACAACAGGAATAATGGGAAGTAGTGATACAATTTTTATTTTAGAGAAAAAATCAAGAGAAGATTCAACAGCAACATTATATGTAACAGGCAGAGATGTTGAGTATCAAACTTTTACTTTAAGATTTGAAAAGTGCAGATGGATTTTGTTAGAGCGTTCTTCTCAAAAAGATTTAGAAAAAAAGAATGTGCCTAACATTATTTATGATGTAATAAATTTTATGCAGGATAAAACAGAATGGATTGGAAGTGCTACTGAACTTTTAAAAATATTGCAAGTGAAAGATACAACGCCACAACTTTTAACAAAACAATTAAATGAATTTAGACTTATAACATTAAGAGATTATAATATTGAATTTGAAACAAGTAGAAATAGTCAAACAAGATTAATAGTTCTAAAAAGAATTTTTAAAGAAGATGAACAAATAAAATTAAATGACGATGAATGACGATGAAAATTTTTTTATTTATTCTTATCGTCATTTCTAAAATACAGATATATCAAGGCTTATGACAGCAATGACGATAATGACGATGACATATAAAGGGGTATTCCAAAACTATCGTCATCAGCGTCATCTATCGTCATAGAGTACCTATTAAGATGAAATAATATGTATTGCCTAGTGTATTGCCAAAAAGGTATGTCTATAAGTATAGCGAGCATAGGTTTTGTGTTGCCACTAAAACCGACAACTTTAAAAAAGTTGAGAGGGGCAAAGCCCCTATAACCCCATTTTATAAAAATTTTCATCGTCATTTGATTTTAAATAAAAAATAGTTTATAGAAAGAATTATTTTAGATAAATAGTACTTTATTAGTTGAATTATTGTAAATAAAAGCAACTTTATTTTGCTAATTATTTTGAATAAAAATCGAAATTTTTTAGGTAATTGTTTCTAATAAAAAGTACATTATTGTGAAAATTATTTTAAATAATAAGTGGTTTAGTAAGTAAATTATTTCAGATATAAAACAAGTTTTTATTAGAATTATTTAAAATAAAACAAGATTTATTCTGCAATTTATTTTGAATAAGAAGTAATTTATTATTCCAGTTTTTTAAAATAAAATGTACCTTAATGGGAACATTTTTTATTTAATTTGTTTTAAATAAAAACAATAATATTGATTTTAAAATATCAAATAAAAGTACCAAAAAAACAAAAAAATAGTAACGAAAGGAAGTGATTATAATGAGAAAAAAAGAAAAAGGAATTAACATTAGAGTTGATGAAAAAGAGAAAGAAAAGATTACTAAAAAAGCAAAAAAATGTCATCTATCTTTGTCATCATATTTAAGAAAATGTGCACTTAATCAAGAAATAATTGAAGTACCAAATGATAATTTTAGAGTAATTTATACTGACATTGTGGATTTAAGATTTAACATTGAAAGGGTTAGAAAATGCACAAATTATAGAAGAGTTAAAACAAATTGAAACCAAATTTAGAAAGATTTATAGTGGAGGTAATGCTAATGGCAACAACGAAAATATGGGCAATTAAAGGGAGTATTGGTAAGGTTTTAGACTATGCTAACGATCCTAAAAAGGTACAATTTACTGATTTAAAACAAGTGTTAAAGTATGCAGAAAATGGAGAAAAAACTACTGATAATAAAGAACAGAAAGTGTTTGTAACTGGAGTAAATTGTAATAAAGATACAGCATATCAAGAGATGAAAGTAGTTCAAGAAAGATTTAATAAAACTACAGGAAATGTTGCATATCACGCATATCAAAGTTTTAAAACAGGGGAAGTTACAGCAGAATTAGCACATAAAATTGGTGTAGAACTAGCACAAAAAATGTTCCCAGAACATCAAGTTTTAGTTGCAACACACTTAAATACTGGAACATATCATAATCATTTTGTAATCAATTCTGTTAATATGTTTACAGGAGAAAAGTTCAATTGTAATAAAGGTGCATACTATAAATTTAGAAGTATATCTGATGAATTATGTGCAGAAAATAATTTAATAGTAATAAAAAATCCAAAAGGTAGAACAGCAAGGAATATTTATTTTGCTGAA
>CACWHO010000050.1 GCA_902760765.1 uncultured Eubacteriales bacterium
CTGATCAATCAAACACAGTGATTTTTGCCGTACCAATTGAAGGACTAGAAGCATTAAAAGGATTTTCAAATATAGGAAAAGAAAAGAAAGAAAACTAATGATAGTGAAACAGAGACCTAAATTTAGATCTCTGTTTCAACATTCTATTTCATGTTTTATATCGGATGAAAAAACGTAAATTATGTAAAGACAATGAAAATAAAAATACATGTTAATGAATTTGCAAAAAAATAGGAAACTATATATAATTTTTATAAATATTAAGTAATACCAGATTGTACACATTTGTGCAACTAAATAGTAATATTAAAAACATTTTACACTATTAAAAGAAGAAATATATTGAAAAAATAATAAATATAGTGTATTATATAATAGAAAAGAGAAAGATGATATGAATAATTTTCTAGATAGTTTAAATTTAAAAATGATTACGAATTATACTAAAAGAGCAGAGAAAATTTTAAATGAAATAAAAACAGAAAGTAATATTTTAGCAATTGGAACTGGTGGATCATATGTTACTGGATTGTTTTTTAAAAGAATAATAAATATATATAAATCAGATTGCTATTGTGATGTAATAAAACCTTTTGACTTATATAATATAAATGTGAACAGATTTTCATATGTATTTATATTTTCTTATAGTTTATGCAGTTATGATGTTGATTTCTTACTAAAAGAATTAATAAGGAATAATAACATAGTAAATATTATAATAGTAACAGCAAAGTCGAATGGAAAAACCCTTTTTCAAAATAATAAAAAGGTTAAGATCCTAACTTATAGTGATGGAGAAGATACTGAAAGAAGATATGTTTCATACAAAGGAATATATTTACCGATAGCAATATTTTCTTCAGTATTTAACGATTTTTATAAGTTTAATTTGGAAAAAATACATGAGTCTATTCCAATGTTAATAAATAGTCAAGAGATACATGTTTTTTATGACGCATCAACATACTGTATTGCAAATTTGATAGAAAGACATTTTGCTGAAATTGGTCTTGCTTATACAATTCTACATGAAAAAAGAGATTTTGCACATGGAAGGATGAATATATTACATAAAGAAGATGAAATAATCTATTTAAAATCAGAAAAGTATGATCCGGAATATGACGTATATTTGTATAACTATCTATTAAAAACTAAACAATGCAAGATATTAAATAAAGTTGGTATTAATAGTAAACTTAATTATTTTGATTATCTTATTATAATGTTACAATGGATTGAAGATTGTACTAAAAATAAGGGCATAAATATTGATGAACTAAAAGATAATAACGAAGAACGAAAATTATTTGTTTTTAAAAAAGGGGAAAACAATGAATAGTAAAATTTCATGGTATATTCAAAAGAAAAACAAATTCCTTGGAGACAATATATTAGCAATATGCTATAATGCAGATGAAAAAGAAACAAGGGATTGCGGACTAACAAATGATAATATTCTGATTTTTATAAAAAGCAATAAATTAGATGACGTATTAGATGAGAAAAATATAAAATTAGAAAATGTGCTAAAACAGTCGTTTAAAAATAAAAAAGTGTTTTTAAGAATTCAATGCGAGTGTATGCTTGGAATGTATGGTGACTTACATTGTGATTGCGAAGAACAGAGACTTAGGTATTTGGATTTTATTAGACAAAACGAAGGAATATTCATACATATGCCTCAAGAAGCACAAGGATATGGTATATTTTATAAGTTAAAAGAGCTAGAACTACAAGTTGGAGGACGTAACCAAAAAGGCTTTTTTGTTGGAAAAAAAGACAGAAATGATGCATTCTATGAAATCAATCACAAAAAGTTTACAGATTCGAGGAAGTATTATGTTATAAAAAATATTTTTAGTGAACTTGGAATTGATAACTTAAGTTTTATTTTATTAACTGATAGTGAAAGAAAATTAAAGAATCTTACTTCGCTAGGAATTGATGCTCAAATGTATAGCACATATGTTGAAAACAATGTTACAGCTGAAAATGCATCAGAATTTTTAATTAAAATATTAGATGGTTCTTTTAACTATGATGATAATAAAATAAAGGAAATTTGTGACTTAATTCAAAATAGAGCTTACAATGAAAGAACTATAAACACATTTCTAAAAATTATTGAAGAGATTAAAAATAACAAAGATATAGGATTGTCTAAAGAAAATCAAAAATTGTTACTAAAGACATATGATAATATTATATGCGGAGTTGAAAAAACCTATAATTTTGTAGATCAAAATGTTTTAAAAGTACAGAATAAATTTTCTTGTAAAGTTGATAATAAAATATTTGGAATAACAAAAATGATTTTTGGCAAAAACATTTTTAGTAGAATAGCATTTGAAAGCAATTATTTATTTCAGGATTTAGTTAATGAAAATGATGTTAAAATAAGGCATAGTACAGTATTAGACGTAAATGAGAAAAATTCACTTTTCCTGAAAGGACAGGAATACCTTCAGCAGACAATAATTGAAGAAAAAACGAAATTTGTTGAGAATGAAATTACAAAATCAAAATTAAAATCATATTTTGAAAATAGAGATTATTTCTATAAAACCAAAATTGATATGATTACCTTTATATCTGAAAATATAATGGATGGAGTAAACGTTTACATAAAAAGACTACCAAATTTTGATAACCATATAATGGATGTGTATGGTAAAAAAGAAAAAATACTAAAGTTTATAGAAGAAATAACAAAAGTTTCTAACAGGACAATGCTTGATAGTATATCTAATGTTCAGTTGGAGGATGATAAAAGTATAAATTATAATTTAAGTTTTTCTGATGAAAATGAAGCCATAAATGAAGAGGTTTCGATTTTTAAACTTTTAAATAAGTAGAGGGAGGAAAAAAATGGAAGAAGAGATAAGATTTTATTACAATTATAATCAGTATTATACGCTTTTAGATAAACTTAAAAGAGAAAAGGGACTGAAATATGATGGATGTTTTTTTGAACTTACGATACAATATGACCATGCAATAGAAAAAATGAGCTTTTATAATAAAAATATTGATGGTCGACTTAGGCTTAGGTCTTCAATAAATAATGAAACACATACTGAAAAAAGTAAAATTTCATGGAAAAGAAGATTGCCTGATACTAGAGAGGGAATCATAAATAAAGAAGAGGAAATTGAAGTTGAATTAAAACCTGGTCAGATAGAAAATGCACAAATTTTATTTGAAAAAGTTTTAAAACTGAAAAGAGTGGAATCTTATGAAAGATATAGAAATGTTTTTTTTAATGACGACATTGAGATTGTTGTAGATAAATATCCTTTCGGAATTGCATTGGAAATTGAAAACAAAAGCAAAGTAAAAAGAGGACAAGATACAATAAAGTACTGGGCAAATAAATTAAACATTGATGTAGGACAAGCATACAGACTTTCTTGGGATGATAAATATACAAGTCTATGCAGAGAGCAAGGAATAAAACCTGTGAAAGATGTTCTGTTTGCTCAAAATATAGCAATGCCAAAAGTAATGTAAATAATAAAGGGGGGTAATATGAAAAACATAAATGAGAAAATTAATAGTTTTTTAATGGGACAAAAGGTGTCTAAAGAAGAGTTTGATGATTTTAAAAATGTTGCTGAATACACAAATTTTAATGAGAATGTTTTAAACTATTTTAGAGACATTCATAATTTCGAATTGGTTGGATGGCGAAATAAGTTTGTAACTCAAAAAATATGCGATATTTTACTTAATGATGAACCAAAGCAAATTTATGCCTTGTTTTGCCCATCATATAAAAAGGGAATAGGACAAGTGGGATTTAGAACTGACGATGTTGGTGATACATCAAAAAATGGTATTAAAAAATTAAAAATATTAAATGATATAACTAGAAGAAATGGCTTTGAGACGCTCAAACCCAAGGCTATATTTTTTGATATTGCATTAGAACAACCAGAAAAAACAAAATTTATGATTGATGATTTAAAAAAGAACATAGATAATTTTAAATCGTATTTAACTTCTGATATTGAATTTAGTTTATTAAGTGAGGAATATCCAGAACTTATGGATATTATTGGATATGATGGAATAATCACGGTTCCTTTACAAGTAAATGATGACGTATTAAAAAGAGTTATAGAAAGAGGAAAGAAATTCTATCAATTATTTGGATGGGATAATACAAAAATAGAAAACAGATCAAAAGTAATTGTATCAAGTGAAGCAATAGTTGGAACTATAATAAGATATAGAATGCAAAATTCAATAATGTTATATACGCCAACGATGCTAGAAAGAGCACAAGTATACTCTGGAAGGAAACAAAATGATCCTTTGGCTTTAATTGTTCCAAAAAAAGATTAGTTAACTATTGACAACAAGTAGTCAAATGATATATATTTATATGGGGTTGTAGTTATAATTTTAAAAATAGTTTTTAAAACAGATGTTGGTGCAAATCCAACCGACTCCACCACATTAATTAGTCTGTATATAGTGGGATTATTATTTTATTGTATAGATATTAAAAATGATATATAGAAAAATAGAAAATAAAATATATATGCACTCTACAAAGAAGAGTTTAAGAAAAGAAAGAATAAAAAATGAGCAATTAATTTGCTCATTTTTTGCCATTTGGAAATCTATTTTACTATATAATCTGTTGTTAACATTAATAAAATAAATTTTTTAGTTTTTTAAACAACCAATTGGAACTACATATACACCATCTTCTCTTCTATAAGCGTATTTACCACTTGCAACTAATACCATTAAAAATGTTAGCATTTTATTCGGCAATTTGTGACAATTTTATTCGGCAATTTGTGACAATTCTGTTCGGCAATTTGTAATTTATACTATGTCAAAAGAGTAGACAAAATATCAGAATTTTCCATAAAATCGTAATATTAATTTTTATAAATATTTCCCAAATTGTTAGTATAAACTTTTAGTAGGAAAAAATAAAATAAAAATTTGACATATTCACAAAATGTGTTAAAATAAATTTGAAACGAAATGGATGTCATTGTGGAATAAGTCATATGACAATATTATCCAACGGAATAGTATATGCATGCACCAGATCCTCAGTGCTGGAGGTAGACTCTGACCCAAGAGGTAGACTCTGACCCAAGCTATACTTATTGTATAGCTTGGGTAATACTAATTAAAGGAAAATTATAATGGAAGAATCAAATTTATATAAAAAATTAATAGAATTTAATAAGCCATCTTCACTTATTTCAGGTTTTATTAAAATGAAACTGGATAAAAAACTACCTAATTTCTATGCCTTAGACCTAGGAGCAGGAGTTCGGAAATGATGCAATTTTTCTAAGTAATAGGGGATTTGAAGTTACATGCATTGATAGAAGTGAAGAAGCAATAAAATATATAAATGAAAGAAATAATAAATTAATTACAATTATTTCAAGTTTTGAAAAATTGGATTTTAATAAGTTAGCAAATTTTGACTTAATTTATTCAAATTTTGGAATAGTTTTTTGCGAAAAGAATAAGATAAATAAACTTATTGAAAATATAAAGAATCAGATTAATTCTGCTGGTTTTTTTGTTGGAAATTTCCTAGGTATTGAAGATAAATGGAATGATGAAAATCATAAAGATATGAAATTTTTTACATCAAAAGAAGTAAAAGAAATATTTAAAGATTGGAAAATATGGTACATATCAGATAAACATTATATAATGGACTCTTCTAAAGAAAAAGAAAAAAATTGGCATGTTATTGAAATATATGCTCAAAAATAGAAGCTTTTGATCTGTTAGGAAAAAATTGTATTTATGAAAGGAGCAATTAAAAATGGACAGATACTTTAATGTTACAGTTTATGTAATCAACAAGGATAAGAAATTCTTATTTATCCGCCACAAAAAGTTGCAGAAATGGTTACCACCTGGAGGTCATGTTGAAAAAAATGAGATTCCAGATGACGCAGCCGTACGCGAGGTTAAAGAGGAAACTGGACTTGATGTTGAATTGCAAGGTGAAAAATTTCCGAGGGAGACAGATTGTGTTAGACCATATGGTATTCAGCGTAATGTAATAAAAGAAGGCGAACATGAACACATGGATCTTATTTATTGGGCTAAGCCAGTAGATGAATCTGAAAACTTAATTCTTAATGAGCAGGAAACTGAAGGAATTAAGTGGTATAGTATCGAGGAAATACTTGATCCTGGATTTGACTCATTTGAAGAAACTAAAAAATGGTGTAAAAGATTTTTTGATACCATCGACTAATTTTAGAGCATTTTATAGTATATAATGCTGATTTGTCCCCATACATAAATTATGATGTATGGGGACTTTTTATATACAAACTTTGTGAAAGAAAAATCACTATATCTTAATAAATGTGATTGAATAATAATGAGAAATATATAAGGGATGTTTAGCAATTAAGAAGAAACTATAGCTATAATACATAGACTAGCAAAGCCAGTAAAAAAGTATTTATGGATAGAGGAATTATAGAAATTTTACTAAATATTTGTCAATTACTAAATTTAAGAGGAAAAGGAAGTAAAATAATAATAATTGATTTACATCTTGTTATTTATGTTGTCTATTATAGTATAGTTAAGTTAAAAAATTGAAAAATTTTCGCATAACTTTCCAAATTCTACCTCTTGACATAACCCAAAAAACGTAGTATAATATCAAAAGTTGTTACCGCAAGAGGTAAAGAAGAGATTTTATTTTTTTAATTATAATGAGATATTAAATTTTGAAATTAAGCA
>CACWHO010000051.1 GCA_902760765.1 uncultured Eubacteriales bacterium
ATGCAAAAAGGTGGAAACTTTTTAAAAAATGGAGATAATATTGTATTTTACAAAATAGATGACAATAAAACAATATATACATATAATATAAATGAAAAAAAAGTAGAAAAACTTGCAGAAATTGAAAAAGGTGTATCATATATGTATTTTGATGGAGAAAATGTATATTGTATGCCAAATTATTACATGGGAAAGGGAATATTTAAAATTGATTTGCAAGGAAATGTAAGCCAAATATATGATGGCTCATCTTTACAATTATGGATTACAGAAAATGAAATATATTTTGTTGAACAGATTGGATTTGACCAAATAAATACAAATCCTCAAGGAACTTTATCTGTAATGGATAAAAATGGAGAAAATAAAAAAGAAATAGTTACAAATATTAAAAATAATTTCTTTATTGCAAACAATAAAATATATTATACAACACAAGATAGAAAAATGTACTCTGTAAATTTAGATGGAACAAAACCTGAAAATATTACAAATGGTAGGAAATTTACAATAGCTGTTGGAAGTAATTATTTATTATATATAGACTATGCAAACCAAGAATCTGAACACATAATAAAACTTGATACAAAAGAAGATAGTGAATTAGGTCATTTTGGAGTAGTGTATACATCTCAAGGTAAAACATATTTAAATGCAAGAAAAAGACTTGATGATGGCTCAATAGACCAAAACTATACATTATATGAAATTTTAGATAATGGACAAGTTGTTGAACTTGGAAATTATGCAAATTTTGGAAGCAAAATTAAATATGTAACAGATGAATATATTTATATTTTAAATTCTCAAAACAATATTGATAAAATTAATTTAAATACAAAACAAGGTTCAGATGATAATTATTCAGAATATGAATATTTTATTGGGGGATATGCTTATAAAGTTAATTATGAAAATTTAGAAAACATTACAATAGAAACATTAAAATTATAAAGCATAAGGTTGAAAAATAATTTGACTATTTTTCAACCAAATTTGTACTTTAAAGAAAGAATGGGAGTAAATATGTCAGAAGAAACAAAAACAGCTGCAAAATTAAAGAAACTAAAAGAAATATTTAAAGATTATCAAACAAATTCTAATATAAAAGATGCTTACGTAATTTATCTAAATGTAATAAAAAAGACCAATACATTAGGAATAGCACTAAAATTTGATGAATACATAGAAGTAAAAGAAATATGGTATTTTGAAAAATTTTTGATGGAAAGATTTAAATTTTCTGATATAGATATGACAATAAAATATGATGATGGAACAAATTTAAAAAATGTAAAAGATGAGTGGAAAAACATAATATGTTATATGGCACATAAATATCCATTAATGAAACCAATGTTATTAATGAAAAGTGACATAGATGTAACCAAAAATACAATAGATATAAAAATGCATATAAAAGGGGCAGATTTTTTAAAAGCTAGAAAGGCTGATAAAAAACTTCAAGATATTATAAAGAAAATATTTGGAAAAGAATATGAAATAAATATTGAAGAAACAATTACAGATGAAGACAGAAAAAAACATCAAGAACAACTTGAAAAATTAGAACAAATGCAAGAAGAAGAAATAAAAACAAAAACTTCATATATTGAAGGTACAACCAATATTAGTGAAACCGAAGAATTTGAAGAATACAACAAAGCAAATTATAGACCACCAGAAGATATTTCTGGTACATTAGAAACAGAAAATGATTTACTAGAACAAGAGATGGATACTCATACTCCAGAAGGAGATTACATTTTAGGTAAACCATCAAAAGCAAAAGAAAATCTAAGAAAAATTATAGATATAACAGCAGAAGATGGAAGAATTACTTTAATTGGAAGAGTAATAAATGCAGAAGCACGAGAAACAAAAACTGGAAAGGGAATGCTTATAATAGACTTATATGATGGTACAGGAACAATAACATGTAAGTCATTTGCAAAAGACATTGATGAAGGAAATTCTGTTTTAGAAAAAATAAAAAATGCAGAAGGAATTAAAGTAATTGGAAAAGCAGGATTAGATGCATATGTAGGAGATATAACAGTTATTGCAAATACAATAATAGAAGTAAAAGAAAATTTGCCAGAACTTCCAAAAGAAGATGAAGTTGATGAAAATTCTCCGTTAATATTTGGAACATCTGCTAATATAACAGAACCAGTTGTAAAAATTTCAGAATTAAATGCAGAAGATGGAAAAGTTGCAATAGATGGAGAACTTTTTGGAGAGATAGATTCGAGAGAATTAAAATCTGGGAAAACACTTGCAAGTTTTAATATTTATGATGGAACAAGTTCAATGACATGTAAAGCATTTTTGCCAAAAGAAAAAGCAAAATCTGTATTAAAAAGACTTGGAAATTCAAAAGGAATAAAAGTTGCTGGACAAGCACAAATGGACTCATTCTCTGGAGAATTAACAGTAATTGCAAATACCATAATTCAAGGAGAAGGAGTAAAAAAAGAGATTAGGCAAGACAATGCTCCTGTAAAAAGAGTTGAATTACACATGCATACTAAAATGAGTCAAATGGATGCAGTAACATCAGTAACAGATTTAATAAATAGAGCTAAAAAATGGGGCATGAAATCAATAGCAATAACAGACCATGGAAATGTACAAGCATTCCCAGAGGCATATCATTTAGTTGGAGATGATAACCCAGATATAAAAATAATATATGGTGTTGAAGCATATTTAGCACCAGATAATGCAAAATCTGTATATAATGGAAAAGGACAATCAATAGACACAACATATTGTGTACTAGACTTAGAAACAACAGGATTTTCAGCTTCAAATGATAGAATTACAGAAATCGGAATAATGAAAGTTAAAAACAAAGAGGTAATTGATGAATTTAGTTGCTTTGTAAATCCAGAAAGACATATACCAGAAAGAGTAACAGAAGTTACAAACATTACAGATGAGATGGTAAAAGATGCAGAAACAATAGAAAAAGTATTCCCCAAAATGTTAGAATTTTTAGGAGATTCCAATGAAAATGTAATCGTTGCACATAATGCAAATTTTGATGTTGGCTTTTTAAGGCAAAATGCTAAAAGACTTGGATATGAATTTAATTATTCATATTTAGACACATTGAGTCTTTCAAAAGATTTATTTCCAAATTTCACAAAATATAAATTAGGAAAAATTGCAGAAAATTTAGGAATAGTTGTAGAAGTTGCACACAGAGCATTAGATGATGTTGATACAACAGTAAAAGTATTTAATGTAATGCTTGATATGTTAAAAGAAAGAGGAGCAAAAAAACTAGAAGATATAGATGAAGTATCTGCAGATAGTGAAGCAAAAAAAGAAGAATACAAAAAATTGAAAACATATCATGCAATAATTTTAGCTAAAAACTATGTTGGATTGCGTAATTTATATAGACTAATTTCATATTCACATGTGGATTATTTTTATAGAAAACCACGTATTTTAAAAAGTCTTTATAAAAAATATTCAGAAGGCTTAATTTTAGGAAGTGCATGCGAAGCGGGAGAATTATATCAAGCAATAGAAAAAGGAATGCCAGATGAAGAAATAGAAGAAATTGCAAGTGATTATGATTATCTTGAAATCCAACCAACAGGAAACAACAATTTCTTAATTAGAAATGGTACAGTAAGAGATGTTGAAGATTTAAGAGATATAAATAGAAAAATTGTAGCAATTGGAGAAAAATTAAACAAACCAGTTGTTGCAACATGTGATGTTCATTTTATGGACCCACAAGATGAGATATATAGAAGAATATTAGAACATGGTCAAAAATATGAAGATGCAGATAATCAAGCACCATTATATTTAAGAACAACAGAAGAAATGCTAGAAGAATTCAGCTATCTTGGAAAAGAAAAAGCATATGAAGTTGTTGTAACAAATACAAACAAAATATCAGATATGTGTGAACAAATAAGCCCAATATCACCAGAAAAATGTCCACCACATATTCCAGGATGTGAAGAAGACATTAAAAATATAGCATATAAAAAGGCACATGAATTATATGGTGACCCATTACCACAAATAGTGCAGGAAAGGCTTGATAAAGAATTAAACTCAATTATAAGTAATGGATATTCAGTTATGTACATAATAGCTCAAAAACTAGTATGGAAATCAAATGAAGATGGATATATTGTTGGTTCAAGAGGCTCAGTTGGTTCATCACTTGCAGCATTTATGACAGGTATAACAGAAGTAAATTCACTTCCACCACATTATAGATGTTCAAAATGCAAATATTCAGAATTTGGAGATTATGGAGTTGGAAATGGATATGATTTGCCAGATAAAATCTGCCCAAAATGTGGAAATAAATTAACCAAAGATGGAATGGATATACCATTTGAAACATTCTTAGGATTTAATGGAGATAAAGAGCCAGATATAGACTTAAACTTCTCTGGTGAATATCAAGCAAAAGCACATAAATACACAGAAGTAATATTTGGAAAAGGTACAACATTTAAAGCAGGAACAATAGGTACAGTTGCAGAAAAAACAGCATATGGATATGTTAAAGGATATTGTGAAGATGAAGGAATCCCAATGAATAGTGCTGAAATTTCAAG
>CACWHO010000052.1 GCA_902760765.1 uncultured Eubacteriales bacterium
AGCTCAGTTAAAGGAAAAATAAAATTAGGAGGTGTAATTATGACAAAAGAAAGAAAACAAGAAATCATTAATACATACAGAAGAGACGAAAAAGACACTGGTTCATCAGAAGTTCAAATCGCTCTTTTAACAGAAAGAATTAATGAATTAACAGAACACTTAAAAGTACATGTAAAAGACAACCATTCTAGAAGAGGACTATTAAAAATGGTTGGTAAAAGAAGAAACTTACTAAACTACTTAGCAAGAACAGATGTACAAAGATACAGAGATATAGTTGAAAAACTAGGATTAAGAAAATAATTTATAAGAGCCTATGCAAGTGAAAATTTGACATAGGCTTAAAGTTTATATATTAGGAAAATTATAAGGACTTTTTTAATATATAAACTTTATTAAGGAGAGTGCAATGTTAAAAGAATTTATAGAAAAATTCCACAAAAAAGAAAGGAAGGAAGAAAATAAAATGTTTAAAACATATGAAACAGAATTAGCAGGAAGAAAGTTAGTAATAGAAACAGGAAAATTTGCAGGACTTGCAAATGGAAGTGTTACAGTAAGATATGGTGACACAGTAGTAATGGTAAACGTTACAGCATCAAAAGAACCAAAAGATGGAGTAGACTTTTTCCCACTTTCAGTAGATTATGAAGAAAAAATGTATTCTGTAGGAAAAATACCAGGTTCATATCAAAAAAGAGAAGGCAAACCAAGTGATAAAGCTATTTTAACATCAAGAGCAATAGATAGACCATTAAGACCATTATTCCCAAAAGATTTTAGAAATGATGTTGTAGTTGTTGCAACAGTACTTTCAGTTGACCAAGATAATTCACCAGAAGTATGTGCAATGATTGGTGCATCTGCAGCACTTTCAATTTCAGATATACCATTTGGTGGACCAACAGCTGCAGTAAATGTTGGTTTAGTTGATGGAAAAATTATAATAAACCCAACAGAAGAACAAAGAAAAGTATCTGATTTAACATTAACAGTTGCAGGAACAGAAAAGAAAATTGCAATGATAGAAGCAGGAGCAAATGAAGTACCAGATGATGTTATGCTAGAAGCAATAAAAGAAGCACATGTTGAAATTAAAAAACTATGCAAATTTATTGAAGGCATAAAAGAAGAAATTGGAAAACCAAAATTTGAATATAAATCATTTGCAGTTGATGAAGACATTTATGAATATTTACAATCAAATTTTGAAGAAGATGTTAAACAAGCACTTCAAGAGGCAGATAAAACAACAAGAGATAATAATATTGCAGAAGTTACAGAAAAAATTGAAAATGCTTATTCAGAAAAATTTGGTGAAGATAAATTAGAAGAAGACAAAGCATCAATAGGAGAAGCATTATACAAATTACAGAAAAAATGTGTTAGAAACATGATATTTAATGAACACAAGAGAGTTGATGGCAGAAAATTAGATGAAATAAGACCATTATCTTGTGAAATAGATTTATTACCAAGAGCACATGGAAGTGCATTATTTACAAGAGGACAAACACAAGTATTATCTGTTACAACACTTGGAATGATGAGTGAAGCACAAGAATTAGATGGAATAGATACAGAAAAAACAAAAAGATATATGCACCAATACAACTTCCCAGCATATAGTGTTGGAGAAGCAAGAGCATCAAGAGGTCCTGGAAGAAGAGAAATAGGACATGGAGCTTTAGCAGAAAAAGCATTGGTACCAGTATTACCATCAGTAGAAGAATTCCCATATGCAATAAGAGTAGTTTCAGAAGTATTATCATCAAATGGCTCAACATCACAAGCAAGCATTTGTGGAAGTACACTTTCATTAATGGCAGCAGGTGTACCAATAAAAAGACCAGTTGCAGGAATTTCTACAGGTTTAGTAACAAACCCAGATGATGAAAATGACTATGTAATGCTTACAGATATTCAAGGTTTAGAGGATTTCTTTGGAGATATGGACTTTAAAGTTGGAGGAACAGAAAAAGGAATTACAGCAATCCAAGTTGATATTAAAATTGATGGATTAACATATGACATTATAAAGGAAGCATTTGAAAGAACAAGAATTGCAAGAAAACATATTCTAGAAGATGTTATGGCACCAGTAATTTCAGAACCAAGAAAAGAACTTTCTAAATATGCACCAAAAATAATAACAACAAAAATAAAAGTAGATAAAATTAAAGATGTTATTGGAAAAGGTGGAGACACAATAAATAAAATAATTGATGAAACAGGTGTAAAAATAGACATTGAAGAAGATGGACAAGTATTTATTTACACAGAAGATATGGAAAAAGGTAACCAAGCATTAGAAATGATAGAAGACATAGTAAGAGAAGTAGAAGTTGGAGAAATATACTATGGAACAGTTACAAGGATAGCAACATTTGGAGCATTTGTAAACTTAGGAGTAAATGACAAAGAAGGATTATTACATATTTCAAAAATTTCAAAAGAAAGAGTAAATAAAGTAGAAGATGTATTACATGTTGGAGATAAAATTCCAGTAAAAGTAACAGAAATAGATGACCAAGGCAGAATAAACTTAACAGCAATTATTTCTGATGAAAACTAAAAATTATTAATTAACAAAGTAAATAAAAAGCATCAAAAAAATATAATAAAAAAGTGATAATTATATCACTTTTTTTATTGCTAAAATATTGTAATTATTGTATAATACAACTAATATTTAAAACATAGGAGAAGATATGAAAAAATTAATTTCAAATATCATTACATGGATTATTTTAATAGTAGTATTAGTTATTGCATTTAAATTTTACAAAAAAAACAATTTTAATGATTTTATTAGGAGTGAAACAAATTTACACACATCTGAATTTGCAAGAGACAATGATATTAAATATTCAAAAATTGATAGTTACAAAATAAATTCTAACAATGCAAATGATGCAACATTTTATAAAACTGTAAAATTAAATAAAAACACACCATATAAAGTAACATGTATGGTAAAAACGGAAAATGTTGTACCAACAGAAGAAATCTCTGGAATAGGAGCACAAATTTCTATTATTGGAACAACCGAAAAATCTGTTGCAGTTACTGGAACACAAGACTGGCAGAAAATTGAATTAATTTTTAATTCAAAAAATAGAGAAGAAGTAGAAATTGGGTTTAGACTTGGTGGTTATCTTGGAAAATGTACAGGAACGGCATGGTTCTCTGATTTTACATTTGAAGAAGGCACCAAAAATGACAATAACAAATGGAAATTTGCATGCTTCATATTTGAAAATACAGATGTAAAAATAAATAATGAAGAAGTAAAAGTTACAATGACAAGTTCAGACTTTTATGACATTACAGACACAATAAGCAGATTTCAAAACAATATACCAAGTTATACAAAAAATAAAATGACTGCAGAATGCTATACATATAAAGTAACAACACCAATTACAAAACTCTCATATGATAAAGAATTTGGATATTATGTTGCAGCAGAAGACATAGAAGATAGCATAAAAGACACAGTAAATCAAAATGATTTTGACCATATTTTTGCAATCATAAGGCTTGGAAATGATGAATATAAAAATGACATTCAAATAAATGACTGGATAGGACTTCGGTTATATGGATTATTATGGAATTGGATACTCAAACATTAGATTACCAAATTCATCTAAAAATTATATATATAGATATAATACTAGAATAAACACATTTCCAGAAGAGGTATTTATACATGAATTTTTACACTCATTAGAAAGAACATCAAAAGAATATGGCTATCAAATTCCAGCACTACATGACTATGCAAAATATGGATACAAAGAACAATCTTTAACTGGATTAAAACAATGGTATATTGATTATATGAATGGTGAAGTAAAAAGCACAAATGGAAATGTTGGTCTACCAAGTGAAGTATTTAAATTAAAACCAGCAAACAATTCTGATTTTAAATATTCATATAAAATAGATGAGTTCCATGAACCACAAAATATTATTGAAGAAATTAGACAATTATTTAAAAATGTTATTAACAATTTAAAAATGATTTCAAACAGAAAAAGTTTGCAAACAACAAATAGTGTAGGACAATAAATAGAAAATTTATTTATTCAGGAAGCTGTTTAAGTAACTGTTTTAGTAGTATTTAGTACAAAAAGAGGGAGAAAAATGAAAGTATCAGATTTTAATTATGATTTACCAAAAGAATTAATAGCACAAGTACCAATAGAAAAAAGAGATGAATCTAGACTCATGATTTTAAATAGGCAAAATCAAACTATAGAACATAAAACATTTAAAGACATAATAGATTATTTAAAACCAGGAGACTGTTTAGTTAGAAACAATACAAAAGTTATACCAGCAAGAATATATGGTAAAAAGGACACAGGAGCACATGTTGAATTTTTACTTTTAAATAATATAGAAGGAGATATTTGGGAATGTATTGTAAGACCAGGGCATAAACTTCATGTTGGAACAAGTTAAATTTTCTTATGATGGAATATTCAACGAAATTTTAGACAAAATTGGATTAATGCCATTACCACCATATATACATGAGGAATTAAAAGATAGAGATAGATATCAAACAGTATATGCAAAATATGAAGGCTCTGCTGCAGCACCAACAGCAGGATTGCACTTTACACCAGAACTATTAAACAAAATAGAAGAAAAAGGTGTAAAAATTGCAAATGTTACATTACATGTTGGAATTGGAACATTTAGACCAGTAAAAGAAGATACTGTAGAAGCACATGAAATGCATTCAGAACATTTTTATATAAAACAAGAAGACGTTGATAAAATAAATGAAACAAAAAAACAGGGAAACAGAGTAATTGCAGTAGGAACAACATCATGTAGAGTACTTGAAACAATAGCAGATGAAAA
>CACWHO010000053.1 GCA_902760765.1 uncultured Eubacteriales bacterium
AGCAAAAGAAATGGGAATATTAACAATAGGTGTTGTTACAAAACCATTTACATTTGAAGGAAAGAAAAGACTTTCACAAGCAGAAAGAGGAATTGAAAGTTTAAAAGGAAAAGTAGATACATTAGTTGTTATACCAAATGATAAATTACTACAAATAATAGATAGAAAAACATCAATAATAGAAGCATTTAAAATGGCAGATGATGTATTAAGACAAGGTGTACAAGGTATTTCAGATTTAATCGCTGTACCAGGACTTGTTAATCTAGATTTTGCAGATGTAAAAACAATAATGTTAAATCAAGGAATGGCACATATGGGAGTTGGTAGAGCTTCAGGAGAAAACAGAGCAGAAGATGCTGCAAAAGAAGCAATACAAAGTCCATTACTAGAAACATCAATTGAAGGAGCAAAAGGAGTTATAATTAATATAACAGGTGGAGAAGATTTAGGATTACACGAAGTTAATACAGCAGCTGAATTAGTACAACGCAGTGTAGACCCAGAAGCAAATATTATATTTGGTACTGTTACAGACCCATCAATGGAAGATGAAATTCAAATTACAGTAATAGCAACAGGATTTGAAAAAGATACAAATCCACTTTCAAGTATTGGAGTAACAAGTAGTCCAAAACCACAAAATTGGGGAGAAAGAAAAGTTAATTCATCAATACCATCAAGCTCAAATATAAGTTCATCAACAAATGACTTAGATATCCCAGCATTTTTAAGAAAAAATAGAAATAAAAATATATAATAGAAAAAGAAATAGTCGATAAAAATCGATTATTTCTTTTTTTCTACAATAAGAAATGACAGACTTTGTAAAATTAATATAGTAAAATACAAGCACGAGGTGACAAACTTGACAATTTATATTGATATTATAATAGTAGAAAACCTCATAATGAATGCAATAATATTATATGCAACTGGACTAATTGCAAAGTGCAAAATTTCTTTTTTAAGAATATTTCTTGCAAGCTTAGTTGGAGCAATATATGTATTTTTAGAATATATAATAAAAATAAATTATAACTTAAAAATAATTTTAAGAATTTTATTATCAATAATTATCATATTTATTGCATTTAATCCACAAACAATAAATAAAATGTGGAAAGAGCTTGTATTATTTTATTTAACAACATTTACATTTGGTGGAATAGCAACATATTTAATATATGTTTTAAAACCAGAAAAAATAGTAATAAAAAATGGTGTATTTATTGGGAATTATGTATTAAAAGTAATTTTTATTGGTGCAATATTAGGAACATTAATATTGGTAATTTCATTTAAAATTACAAAATCTAAAATAAGCAAAAAAGATTTAAAAAGAAAGATAAAAATTACATTAAACAATAAAAGTATTTTACTAGATGCATTGGTTGATACTGGAAATATGCTAAAAGAACCAATTACAGGAGACTCAGTTATTATAGTTGAAAAAAATGCATTATATACAATATTGCCAAATGATATTTTAAAAAATATTGATAAAATCTTAGGAGGTGATTTCAATGAAATTTCAGAAGAAATAAAAAATGAGTATATGAAAAAATTAAAAATAATACCATTTTCTTCATTGGGAAAACAAAATGGTATGCTTATTGGAATAAAACCACAAAAAGTAGAAATTATAGATGAACAAATTGAAACAAAAAATAATGCAATAATAGGAATATATAATAAATCATTAACAAAAAGAGGAGAATACAATGCAATAATTGGACCAGAGTTATTATAATGTGATTTTAAATCTTAATGAAAGAATGTGAAAAAATGAATATTATTGAATTATTAAAGAAAAAATTTGATAGCATAGAAACAATATGTGCAAAATACATAGATGATGACGATAAAATTGAATACTTACCAATATTTTATATTGCAGGTAGCCAAACACTTCCACCACCACTAGACCCGAAAGAAGAAGAAGAATTAATTCAAAAATTATCAGAAAAAGATAATTTAAAAACAAGACAAACATTAGTAGAAAGAAATTTAAGACTTGTTGTATATATAGCAAAAAAATTTGAAAATACAGGAATAGGAATTGAAGACTTAATATCTATTGGAACAATAGGATTAATGAAAAGTGTTAATACATTTAAAACAGATAAGAATATAAAACTTGCAACATATGCATCAAGATGCATTGAAAACGAAATATTAATGTATTTAAGAAAAAATAGTAAGATAAAAGGAGAAGTTTCAATTGATGAACCACTTAATAAAGATTCTGATGGAAATGAATTATTACTTTCAGATATTTTAGGAACAGACCCAGACATAACATCAAGAAACATAGAAGATGAAGTAGATAAAAAATTATTAAAAGCATCAATTTCAAAATTAAATGATAGAGAGAAAATCATTATGGAAATGAGGTTTGGCTTTAAAACAGGAAAAGAAAAAACACAAAAAGAAGTTGCAGATGAATTACGGTATTTCTCAAAGTTATATATCAAGATTAGAGAAAAAAATAATAAATAAAATGAAAAAAGAAATATTAAGCAAAACAGGATAAAAATTTGATTTATATAAATATAATGAAGAAAAAATTTCTTTGCAGTAAAACGGAATAAATAAAAGGAAATTTTGCTTTGCATAATAAATCCACTTTTGGAAATAATATTAGTACTATTTCTAAAGGGGGATTTTATTTGCTAAACAAAGTTGAAATATGTGGAGTAAACACATCAAAACTCCCACTAATTACGAAAGAAGAAAAAGAAGAATTATTAATAAAAATAAAAAATGGAGACGAAGAAGCAAGAACAAAATTTATAAATGGAAATTTAAGATTAGTATTAAGTGTTATACAAAGGTTTTATGGTAGAGGAGAAAATGCAGATGACTTATTTCAAATTGGTTGTGTTGGACTAATAAAAGCAATTGATAATTTTGATTTAAATCAAGGTGTTCAATTTTCAACATATGCTGTACCAATGATAATAGGAGAAGTAAAAAGATATTTAAGAGATAACAATAGCATAAGAGTAAGTAGGTCAGTAAGAGATTTGGCATATAAAACAATTCAATTTAAGGAGAGATACACAAAGGAACATGGTAAAGAGCCAAATATTGAACAAATTGCAAAAGAACTTGGAGTTGAAAAAGAAGAAATATCATTAAGCCTTGATGCAATTCAAGACCCAATATCTTTACAGGAACCTGCATATAATGATGGAACAGAAAATATTTATATAATGGACCAAGTAAAAGATAGTAAAAATACAGATGAATCTTGGACTGAAAAAATGACTATTTCTCAGATTATGGGAAAATTAAATGATAAAGAAAAAATGATAATATCAAAAAGATTTTTTGATTGCAAAACTCAAATGGAAGTTGCAGATGAAATTGGCATATCACAAGCACAAGTCTCAAGATTAGAAAAAAATGCAGTAGAACATATAAAAAGACTATATAAATAAACATTAGGAAAAATTATTTTAAAATATATAATATAGCTCAGTTAAGTAATTAACTGAGCTTATAAAAGTTACAAATTATAAAAAAGTAGCAATTTTTTTGTAGTTATGAATATAATTATTATTAAGAAAAAAAGAGAAGATGGTGAAAATATGCAAGATAAGGGACTTGATTTCAAACACAAAGAAGTAATAAATATAACAGACGGAAAAAGACTTGGCTATGTGCAAGATGTATGTGCAGATTTAGGTACAGGTGTAATAACTTCTATAATAGTTCCTGGAAACAATAGACTAATAAATATTTTTGCATCTAATAATGACATAGTAATCCCTTGGGATAAAATAAAATGTATAGGAGATGATTTAATACTTGTAGAGATTTAAAAACTAAAAAATTTAAAAATAAAAAATTTTAAAAAAATCTAAAAAAGGTATTGACAAAATACGACAAAAGGTGTTAATATATATAAGTACTTTGCAAGAGATAAAAGAATAAAAAAACTTATGAATTAGTAATTAATTTAAAACATTAATGAATGCATAAAAATTACTAATTTTTATTTTGTAAAAAAAATAAAAAAAGTTTTTAAAATGCTTGACAAAGTATAAGTACATATTATATAATATTAATCGCACTCACAAGAGTGAAATTAATAAGAAGTACATTGAAAAGTAAACAGTAAATCCTTTAGAGAATAAAACCAAAGCGGTACTAAAAAGTACCGAAAAAGTAAATTTGAAATTAAGAGCTTTAGCTCAAACTTTTATAATAACAAGAGAGTTTGATCCTGGCTCAGGATAAACGCTGGCGGCGCACATAAGACA
>CACWHO010000054.1 GCA_902760765.1 uncultured Eubacteriales bacterium
CAATATGAAATGAAATTCATTAGACCACCAAAAGGAGAGTTTAGTGAAAGAACAATAGGTATTACAAATTCATTAGGATATAAAACTGTAATGTGGTCATTTGCATATGAAGACTGGAACGAAGATAAACAACCAGATAAAGAAATTGCAAAGAAAAAAATTATAGACAATATTCACAATGGAGAGGTAATGCTTTTACATGCAACTTCTAAAACAAACAGCGAAATACTTGGTGATGTAATAAAAGAAATAAAAAATATGGGATATGAGTTTAAAAATATAAATGAATTTAAATAAACTTTTATTTAATAAAAAAGTAAAAAATGAAAGCTTATAATCATTATTATAGATAATGTAAGCTTTATGAAAAAAATTAAGGAGATGATTTTTAAATGAAAAATAGTAAAAGAGCAATTTCAAAAATAAATAGAATGCTTGAAATGCCACAAGAAGTGTATTCTGATATGCCTAAAATTACAATTACTGGATTTAATGAAATGATTATAGAAAACTTTAAAGGTATTCTAGAATATGAAGATTATTACATTAGAATAAATACATCTTTAGGAATAGTAAATATTAATGGCTATGAATTAAATTTAGAGAACATGACTAATAACGACATAAAAGTTACGGGTAAGATTGAAAGTATTGATATAGAAAGAAAATTTGACTGAAAGGGGAAAAGCATAATTTTAAATATGCTTTAATTATTATGTTATTAAGAATTTTATTTAGCTATATTATTGGATATGTTAAAATATCTGTTGAAGGATATTTTATAGAAAGATTTATAAATATATGCAAAAATGAGAAAGTTGCAATTTGGAATTTAAAAAGAGATAAAAATATTAGGCTAGAACTAAAAGTTGGAATAAGGGACTTTAAAAAAGTATGTAAAATAGCCAAAAAGACTAAATGTAAAATTAAAATTTTAAATAAAAATGGAGTTCCTTTTTTATTTGATAAATATAAAAAAAGAAAATTCTTTTTTGTTATTTTAATATTGATAATTTTGGCATTTATAATTACTTCAAAATTTGTATGGAATATTGAAATTATTGCTCAAGATGGACAGAATATTGAAAATCTAAACCAAGACATAATAGAAAGTGGACTTTCAGTTGGTAAACCAAAAAACAAAATAAATTCAAAAGAAATAATCAACAAAATCAGATTAAAACGAAATGATATAGCATGGATGGGAATAGAAATAAAAGGCACAAATGTAATAATTAGAACAATAAAAGCAACTCAAAAACCAGATATAATTGATGAAAACGATTATTGTAATATTGTTTCTGATAAGCAAGGAATAATAACTAAAATAAATGCAATAAATGGAACAAAAGCAGTCCAAGTTGGAGATACTGTAAATATTGGAACTATCTTAATAAATGGATGGATGGAAGGCAAATATACAGGTGTTAGATATGTTCATGCGAGAGGAGAAATAGAAGCAAAGGTATGGCATTCAAAAAACAAAAAAATTAAATATAAAACTACGGAACGTAAGGAAACAGGTAGATTAGAGAACAAATATAAAATCAAATTTAACAATTTTGAAATAAATTTTTCAAAAAGGCTTTCAAAATTTAAAATTTATGATACAATAGAAACGGAAAACAAGGTAAAGATATTTTCAAACTTTTATTTACCAATTTCACTAATAAAAATTACTAATAAAGAGATAGAAGAAATCCAAAAAAGTTATACACTTGAAGAAGCAAAAAACATAGGGATACAGCAAGCGGAGGATGAATTGGATAATGAAATTGATAATAAAGATAAAATAGTAAATAAAATTGTAAATACTTATGAACATGAAAATGAAATAGAAGTTAATGTTACATATGAGGTACTTGAAAACATTGGCACTAATGAGAAAATTGTTTTTTAGGAAGGATGAATTATATGGAAGAAAAAAGTTTAAGAATTACTGGAGCAAATACAACTTTTTTTAATAAGCTTACTAATACATTAACCAGAATGTTAATACCAACTAAAATTGGTATAAATAGTATGAAGATTACCCTAAAAAGAAATAGCATGATAAAAGCCTATGATAATTATAAACAAGCAACTGATGAAAAAAAAGTTGAATTAGAAAAGAAGTACGAGGAATCATATACAGCATATTTAGAAACATTAGATAAATATGTAATGGATTCTATATATAAAAAAGTAAAAAATGGTACTGCATCAGACTTCGAAAGAGATGCACTTTCAAGATATTATCAAGTTACAAGTCTAAAAGAAAATGAGTATAATGAATATAAATATAGGAAACAAAAATATTTATTAGAATTAGACAAAGAAACAGTTGAAAACACAACAAAAGAAAAAATAAAAGATAAATATATTCATTTTTATATTGAAAAAATGGATTTATTATATAGGTCAATATTAAAAAATTATTCAATAAAAATAGCAGATACAACTGATAAATTTGACACAGAAAAAGAAAATATTTATAACAAAATATTTTATACATTAGATGAATATGCAACAAGCATTTTACCAATAAAAATGGATATAGAAGAAAGCAAAAACATTGAAGAAATTAAAGAAGATTATGAAAAATATGAAAGTTACTCAGTTGGTAAATTAGATACAAAAGATATTATCGAAAAAAATGCTATATTACTTTCATTAAGTAGAAAATTATTTACACATAGCATTCCACTAGTTGTGGCAGAACAATGCTATGAAAAATTACTTAAAGATACAAGAATTCTTGTACAAGACACAAAAATGGCTGTAAAAAGAGAAATTGCATATGTATTGCTTATGAACTTAATAGAAGAATATAATGTAAAATTGTTATCAACTAAAGTATATTGGGAAACAATGCAAGAAAAAGATAATTATAAAAAATTTTGGGACAAGTATAAAAAAATCTCAAAATTAAAAGAAGAAAATTTCGATGAGTATAAAAAACAAAAGGAAGTTCTTTTTATAAAAGATGATATTAGAAAAATAAAAAATCAAAAATTTGATTATTCAAGAATTATAAAATATTACAAAAGAAAATTGTTAGATTATGGAGCAATAAGACAAATTAAAAATACTTGTAAATCAGATAAAAACTATAAAGGAAACATAGATATAGAAAATAAGGTGGTAGCTTAATGTACGAAATTATATATTTAGACGTAGAAGAAAATCCAGAATATGAAAAAATCATAAAAAGAGTAGTTGAAAAATGTTTTGAAGTAGAAAATTTGACTGATTCAAAATTAATATTAACAATAACTTTAACAACACCTGAACATATCAGAAAGATAAATAAAGAGTATAGAAACATTGATAAAGAAACAGACGTGTTATCATTTCCAATGTTTGAAAAAAATGAAATAGACAAAAAAATAAAAAACAATGACTTTGAACATGAAGATGTTTTAGGAGATTTAGTAATTTCTGTTGATAGAGTTAAAGAACAAGCAGTTGAATATGGACATAGTTTTGAAAGGGAGCTAAGTTATATGGTAGTACACGGATTTTACCATGTGATGGGATATGACCATATAAAAGAAGAAGATAAAAAAATAATGAGACCAAAAGAAGAAAACATATTAGAAAAATTGAAGATAACAAGAAATTAGAGAGGTAAATAATGAAGAATAAAAGTACAAAAATTTTAATTGCAATCCTTGTAATATTAATTTTAGTTGCTGGTGGAACATTAATATACAAAATTGCTACAACCAAAAATATACAAATAAGAAATAATGCAACAAATTCAAAAAATAAAGAAACAAATGATATATTAACAGCAGAAGTAAGTGAAAAAAAAGTACAAATTTATCAAGGGAATGATAGACCAATAGCAGTAATGATAGATAATCACAATTTAGCATGGCCACAAGCAGGGTTAAACCAGGCATATCTTGTATATGAAATAATTGTTGAAGGTGGAGAAACAAGACTAATGCCAGTTTTTAAAGGAGTTAACCTTGATAAAATTGGACCTGTTAGAAGCTCAAGACATTATTTTCTAGACTATGCAATGGAAAATGATGCAATATATGTTCACTTTGGATGGAGCCCAGAAGCCAAAAGTGATATATCAAAATATTCAATAAATAATATAAATGGAATTGAAGAAAGTACATCAACATTTTGGAGAGTTAAAGATAAGATAGCACCACATAATGCAGTTACAAGTACAAAAGCAATATTGGATATTGCAAAATCAAAAGGATATAAAACAACATCAAATAAAAAAAGTGTTTTAAATTATGTAACAGACGAAGTTGATTTAAAAGATGGACAAAGTGCATTGGAAGTAACAATACCACATTCTAATTTACAAACTGTAAAATATGAATATGATGCAGAAAATAAAGTATACAAAAGATATGCAAGAGGAAAAGAGCAAACTGATTGGGATACAGGAAAAGCAATTACTACAAAAAATATAATCATAACAAAATGTGATAATTATACTATAGATGATGGAGAGGATAAAGGAAGA
>CACWHO010000055.1 GCA_902760765.1 uncultured Eubacteriales bacterium
CTGGCTAAGAAAATACTCAAAAGACCCAGATGAAACATATGTAAGAGGATTTTTAGGAAGAATGCTATTTTCTGGAGAAGAAGCATTAAAACCTGTTAAGGTACTTTCTGGTGGAGAAAAAGTAAGATGTGTTCTCTCAAAAATGATGCTTTCAGGGGCAAATTTCTTGATATTTGATGAACCCACAAACCATTTAGACATGGAAAGTATTACATCCGTAAACGAAGGTATGAAAAAATTTATAGGCAATATTTTATTTACATCACATGACCATGAATTAACACAAACAGTTGCAAATAGAATAATTGATATAAAAGAAGATGGAAATGCAATAGATAGAGAAGTTACATATAATGAATATTTAGGTGTTGAATAAATTTTTAAAAATGATATAATATAAAAAAATAAAAAGAAAGAGGTGGAAAAAATGCATGTTATGATGTATGATACACCACATAGTATGGAAACAGCAGGTATATTTGGTTTTTTAGCAGGAATAGGAGTAGCAATGTGGATATTCATTGTTGCAATTGCTATTCTTTCATTAATAGGAAAATGGAAAATGTTTTCTAAAGCAGGAGTTGGAGGATGGGAATCTTTAATCCCAATACATTCAGATGTTGTAGCTCATAACTCTAAGGTGAGCTTGAAATGATTTTATTTTACAATTTTGATTTAATCGTTACAGCTTGAGTGGTTGTAACGATTTTTTACTGTCTAAAAAATAAATCTAATTATTTTGTTTGGAATAGGACCAATAGTACTTGCATTTTGGACTAACATTGAATTAGCTAAGGCATTTGGAAAAGGAGTAGGATTTGGAATTTTAATGACATTTTTCCCATATATTTGTTTTTTAATTTTAGGATTTGGAAAAGCAGAATATATTGGAAATAAGACACAAGAACAATAAAAAATTTATAAAGAGCATAAAATTAAATTTTATGCTCTTTATTTTTTTGAAAATTTATGATATATTTTGAAAGCAAATGATTGCAAAATATAAAAAGGAGGAATACTGAAATATCAGTAAAATAAGACATGGATAAGATAGTAAAACAAATTGCAGAAGAATTAAATATTAAAGACTCACAAGTAGAAAATACAAGTTATAGAAAAGAAGTAACAGGTGGATTAAGTGATGAAGTATTAAGAACATTTGGAGAAAGACTTACATATTTAAGAAATTTAGAAACAAGAAAACAAGAAATTATAAAATCAATAGATGAACAGGGAAAATTAACAGACGAGATTTTACAAGCAATAGCAATCTCTAAGACTTTAGCAGAAGTTGAAGATATTTATAGACCATTTAAGCAAAAGAAAAAGACTAGAGCAACAGTGGCAAAGGCTAAAGGATTAGAGCCATTGGCAAAAATAATTATAGAACAAAAAGAAGAAAAACCAATAGAAGAAATTGCAAAAGAATACATAAATATAGATAAATTATCAGAGGAAGATAAAAAGAATAAAGATAAAGTAGTAAATTCAGTAGAAGAGGCAATCCAAGGAGCTTTGGATATTATTGCAGAAGATATTTCAGATAATAGTAAATATAGAAAAGAAATCAAAAGACAATGCTGGAGAGAGGCACAAATTCAAACGAAAGCTAAAGATGAAGAACAAAAATCTAATTATGAAATGTATTATGATAAAAAAGAACCGATAAAATATATTCCAAGTCATAGAATTTTAGCAATAAATAGGGGAGAAAAAGAAGATTTCTTAAAAGTTAAAATTGAAAAGCCAGAAGATAAGATTTTAGCATATATTGAAAAGGATATTATAAAAGGTGACACACAATTTACGGAAATGCTTAAATCAACAATTTTAGATAGTTTTGAAAGATTGATAGAACCATCAATTGATAGAGAAATACGTGCTGATTTGACTGAAAAAGCTGAAGAAAAAGCTATAAAAGTATTTGGGAAAAACGCAAAACAACTATTATTAGGAGCACCAATTAAAGGAAAAACTGTAATGGGATTTGACCCAGCATATAGAACAGGATGCAAAATTGCAGTAATTGATGAAACTGGTAAAGTTTTGGATTACACAACAGTATATCCAACAGAGCCACAAAATGATGTTATTGGTGCTAAAAAAGAATTATTAAAATTAATTGACAAAGATAAAATAGACATGGTTGCAATTGGAAATGGAACTGCATCAAGAGAGTCAGAAGCATTTGTTGCAGACTTAATAAAAGATACATCAAGAGATGTACACTATGTTATTGTAAGTGAAGCAGGAGCATCAGTTTATTCTGCATCAAAACTTGCAACAGAAGAATATCCTGATATAAATGTTTCTATAAGAGGAGCCATTTCAATAGCAAGAAGATTGCAAGATCCACTTGCAGAACTTGTAAAAATCGACCCAAAAGCAATTGGAGTAGGGCAATATCAACATGATGTAAATCAAAGTAAATTAGCCGAAAGCCTTACAGGAGTTGTAGAAGATAGTGTTAATAAAGTTGGAGTTGATGTAAATACTGCAACACCTTCTTTACTTTCATATGTTTCTGGAATAAATAAAACAATTGCAAAAAATATTGTAAAATATAGAGATGAAAACGGAAAATTAAAAGAAAGAAAAGAACTTTTAAAGGTGCCAAAACTAGGGAAAGTTGCATATGAACAATGTGCAGGTTTTTTAAGAATACCAGATGGTAAAAATGCATTAGAAATAACAGCAGTACACCCTGAAAGTTATGAAGCAACAGAAAATCTTCTAAAATCACTTGGATTTGATAAAGAAGATTTAAGAGATAGAATAAAAGCAGATGAATTAAGGCAAAAATTAAAAACTGTTGATATAAAGAAAGAAGCAGAAAAATTAAATATTGGTGAAATGACTTTAACAGATATTATTAGTGAACTTAGCAAACCAGGAAGAGATCCTCGTGAAGATATGCCAAAACCAATATTAAGACAAGATGTATTAAAATTTGAAGACTTACAAGTTGGTATGATTTTAAATGGAACTGTTAGAAATGTTATAGATTTTGGTGCATTTGTCGATATTGGCGTAAAATATGATGGACTTGTACATATTTCAGAAATGAGTGATAAATTTATAAAAAATCCTTCTGATTTAGTATCAGTAGGTGATATTGTAAAAGTAAAAGTTATAAAAATAGACCCAGAAAGAAAAAAAGTTGCACTTTCTATGAAAGTTTAAAAAATTTTAAAAAGGGAATAATTAAAAATAAGAAAACTAAAGTAGAAAGGGACTTGAATATTTATGAAAGCAAAAAGAGAGAAAAAGAAAAGCAAATTTACAAAGACTTTTGAATTCTTATTTTTAATTACAATATTAGCTGGAATATTTTATTACCTATATTATACATATCAAAATATAAGTATAGAGCCAAGTAATTATGAAACTAAAAAAGTACAATCCACAGTAAATGAACAAACTGTGGAAAATGTAGAAGAAAATAGCAAAACAGTAGGAGATACAATTGAAAATATGATGTCAAGTATTGTTGGAATTTCTAAATTAAAAGATACTGGAGGTTCAATATTTTCTAATAGTAATGAAACATCACTTGGTTTAGGTACAGGAATTATTGTTTCAGAAAATGGATATATATTAAGCAATGAACATGTTACAGGGCAGAAGTTTAGTACGTGTTATATTACTTTGGAAAATAATAAAAAATATACAGGTACTGTTGTGTGGAGTGATTCAGATTTAGATTTATCTATAACAAAAATAGAAGCGGAAGGGTTAAAAAAAGCAAACTTAGGAGATTCTGATAATATAAAAATTGGTGAAACTGTTTACGCAATAGGAAATCCAATTGGATATGAGTTTAGAAGAACAGTTACGGCAGGAATAATTAGTAGTAAGAATAGAAGCATCAAATTAGATGAAAATGAAAAAACATATATGTCAAACTTGATTCAAACAGATGCAACAATAAACCCTGGTAATAGTGGGGGACCATTAATTTATCCAAATGGAAATGTTATTGGAATTAATACAGTTAAAATAAATTCAGCAGATGGAATAGGGTTTGCAATTCCTATAAATGTTGCAAAGCCTGTAATAGAGAGCTTCATAAATGAAAATAAATTTGAACAGGCAACAATTGGAATTTATGCATATGATAAAGATGTTATTCCTTATTTAAGTGATGATAAAAATTTTACTAAAGGAATTTATGTTGCTCAAATAATCACTGGTGGACCTGCAGATAATAAGACTTTACAAGAGGGAGATATTATAAATTCTATTGATGGTATAGAATTGAATACTATGAATGATTTAAGAGAATACATTTTTAAGAAAAAACCAGGGGATATTGTTAATTTACAAATTTCAAGAAGAAAGATTGTTAAGAATGTAAATATAACATTAGGAAGTAAATAAAAAAGTGCAAGTGGAGATTACTGAAAATTGTTGTTCTTTCAGTAATCTCCATTTAATATTACATATTTAAAAATTTAGTTCAAAACAAAGTTATCTGCAAATTATAATTATATTTTATAAATCATTATCTATAAAATTATATTTCCTTGAAAAGTCATTTGTGCTTTTATCGTTTACAAAAACAGCAGAAGTATTTTGCCTTAAAAACTCCACAATTTGATAGACATCAATCCAAATTTCATTATTTCCTTCAACTTGAGATTCATCAAAAATAAGTTGCATACCAAAGTGCAAATGCGGAACATTAATATTATTTATATTTTCTTTTAAACTATATCCAGTCATTCCAAGATAACCGATAACGTCGCCAGCTTTTACTTCTGCACCCTCATAAAGATTTTTTGCATATGGATGATTTTTTCTAAGATGAGCATAATAGTAGTACCTTTTTTTATCATAGCTACGAATACCAATGCGCCAACCACCATATCTATTCCATCCTAAATGTTCAATTGTTCCAGATTCAACAGCAATAATTGGTGTTCCAATACTTCCCATTAAATCATTTCCAAGGTGTTTCCTTTTAAAACCATAAGATCTTGAATTTCCAAAATCATCATAATGGCTAAAAGAATAATTTTTTGCAATTGGCAAAAATGCTTTGATGCCATATTTTGTTTTAAATGAGGTAGTGCCATCATCATTTACAGTTTCAATACTATAATTACCAATAAAACCACCTAAAACAGCAGAATAACAATTAAAATA
>CACWHO010000056.1 GCA_902760765.1 uncultured Eubacteriales bacterium
CAATATGTATATGTTTGGTTTACTGTTAATGCTAAGTTTGATGGTAATGTCCATGGTGTTGTTGTCCATGCTAAAATGTATGTATTTTCTGGTAAAACTTCTCCATTAATTTTTTCACCTGCAGATACTTTAAATTTAGCAACACATGTCATATCTTTAACATCTTTATAACCTTGTGCTACTTCATGTGAAGAAAGTGCTGTTCCACATCTTGGACAATATGGCATTACTTTATGTCCTTCATATAATAAGCCTTTATTCCATAATTCTTTTAATGCCCACCAAACTGATTCTATATAGTCATTATGGTATGTTACATATGGGTGTTCCATGTCAACCCAATATCCAACTTTGTTTGTCATCTCTTCCCACATATGTACATATGTAAATACACTTTCTTTGCATTGTTTTACAAATTTCTCTACACCATATTCTTCAATTTGTGGTTTTCCAGAAATTCCTAATTTCTTTTCTATTTCAAGTTCAACAGGTAAACCATGTGTGTCCCATCCTGCTTTTCTTATAACTTGATATCCTCTCATTACTTTATATCTTGGAATTATATCTTTCATAACTCTTGTTTCTATGTGACCAACATGTGGTTTTCCATTTGCTGTTGGTGGTCCATCATAAAATGTAAAATATCTTTTACCTTTGTTCATTGCAAAATTTTTCTTTATTATGTCTTTCTTTTTCCATAGTTCTGCAACTTCGTGTTCCATTCCAACAAATCCATCTTTTAATTCTACTTTTTTGTACATTGTTCTTCCTCCTTTTTGCTCGCTATATTATACCATATTCTAACATAATTTCAACAGCTAATTCAAGAATTTATAAAATAAAATTCCATAGTATTTAATCAATAATTAAAAATTACTTTTTTTAATTTATTTTAATCTTTTAATTTGCTTAAAATTTATACTATATAAAAATGCGCCGCAATTTTGCGACGCAAATGCAATTGAGAAAACTTGAACTATTCTACATACACTTTAATTTTTTGAAAATTATATAGTGCTGTAACAATTATTTCTTTGCCCTCTATTGGGTAAACCTCCCGGACTTTGCTTGGAATCATTACTCTTGTTTTTTCATCCATTGTAGCTTTTCCCAATACCTCATATTTTGTTTTAGGCGATGTTGTAATGTAGAAATATTTTTTTCCACCCTTAATTATATAAACTTCAATTGGTGAATCATTAAATTCTATTCCAGAACATTCCAACATATCTTTTCCTACTGTTATCCGATTTTGTTTATCAGATTTCATTTTTGTCTCCTTGTTAAACCTTTTCATCCATTCATCTATAATTTTTCTTGTTTCTTTATCCATAGCCTTCCTATCTATCTCAATTGCAATGTTTTAATATATCTCTATTATACAACAAAAATGGCTTATTTTCAAGTGATGCTTTATTAACAATAAAATTTTTGTATTATATTGAAAAAGAATAAAATTTTGATTTTTATAATAGTTCCCCATTTTAAAAATTCTTACAAAAGTTTTTCAAACTTTTGAGAATTTTTGAACGGTCCCCACTTACTATTATAAAAATCAAAATTTTATTCTTTTTTAATTACATACTATAATTTAATGTTTTATAAATTAACTTTGCATAAAACAACTTTATTTTGTTTCAAACTTTCTTGTACATTTATTACTCTTTGGTTTGAAGAACCTCTCCAATCTAATTTTGGATTATGCAATTCATCTTTATATTGTCCATCAACCAAAACATCAATGTATTTCATTGCTTCTTTATCTTTTAAATCTCTATCAAATAAAAAACCTGACCATGCCCATACTGTTTTATCTGGATACTTTTCTTTAAATGCTTTTGCAAGTTTTGTTGTTCCTTCAATATTATTTGGATGCATTGGTTCTCCACCTAAAATTGATAGTCCTTTTACATAATCTTTATTTGATAATTCAAGAACTTTTTTTATTGTATCATCTGTAAATTCTTTTCCGCTTTCAAAGTCCCATGTCTCTGGATTAAAGCAGTTTTTACAATGGAAGCTACATCCTTGCATAAATATTGAAACTCTTACTCCTGGCCCATTTGATATATCCATTTTCCTAATTTTACTGTATCTCATAATTTACTCCTATTTTAAATAAATTGCAGTTCAGTTTTAAATCTTGTTACATTTATTCAGCCTGAATTTTAAAAACTGAACTGCATTAATTTTATTATTCTTCACTATCTTTGTTATCTATATGTAATACTCTTTCTTTTATCTCTTGTGTTCTTCCTTTATTCCAGAAGTTTGTTCCAATATAGCCACATGTTCTTCTTGCAACATTTAATGTATTATGGTCTCTATTTCCACAATTTGGACAATACCATTCAAAATTATCATCAATTTGCATTTCTCCATCATATCCACATTTTTGGCAATAGTCTGATTTTGTATTTAATTCAGCATACATAATATTATCATAAATAAATTTAATTACTTCTATAACTGCTGGTATATTATTTTGTAGATTTGGTGTTTCTACATATGAAATTGCTCCACCTGGACTTAATCTTTGGAATTCACTTTCTAGTTTTAATTTTGTAAATGCATCAATTTCTTCAAATACAGGAACATGGTATGAGTTTGTTACATATCCTCTGTCTGTGATTCCCTTTATTGTTCCAAAACGTTCTTTTAAGCATTTTGCAAATTTATATGTTGTTGATTCAATTGGTGAACCATATACAGAATAATCAATGTCTTCTTCTGCTTTCCATTTTGCACATGCATCATTTAAATGTTGCATTACTTTTAATCCAAATTCTTTTCCAACTCCATTATCTGTATGTGAATGTCCTGTCATTACTTTAACACATTCATATAAACCTGCATATCCTAATGAAATTGTTGAATATCCATGGTGTAATAATTCGTGAATTGATTCACCTTTTTTAAGTCTTGCAAGTGCTCCCTGTTGCCATAATATTGGTGCAACATCACTTGTTACTCTACTTAATCTCTTATGTCTAATTTGTAATGCTCTATGACATAATTCAAGTCTTTCATCAAATATTTTCCAGAATGCATCCATATCTCCATCTGCTGATAATGCAACATCTGGTAAATTTATTGTTACAACACCTTGGTTGAATCTACCATAATATTTTCCTTTGCCTTCAACATAATCTTTTGCATGTGAGATATTTCCTTTTACTCTATCTGGTGTTAAGAATGAACGACATCCCATACATGGATAGCAATCTCCTTCTCCAAACTGATTTACTTTGTATTCTTTCATTTTCTTTTCTGAAATGTAATCTGGAACCATTCTTTTTGCAGTACATTTTGCTGCAAGCTCTGTTAAATACCAGTATTTGCTATCTTCATGAATGTTATCTTCTTCTAGTACATATAGTAATTTTGGAAATGCTGGTGTTATATAAACACCTTTTTCATTTTTAAATCCTTGAATTCTTTGTTTTAAGAATTCTTCTATTATCATTGCAAGCTCTTCTTTATATTCTTCTGTTTCACCTAAATACATACATACACTTAAAAATGGTGCTTGTCCATTTGTATTTGTCATTGAATTTACTTGATAGTTAAATGTTTGAACTCCATCATTTATTTCTTTTTTAGTATCTTCCATTGCAAATTTTTTGCAATCTTCTTCAGAAAGATTTCTATTTTTATATTTTTTGTAGTAAATATTGTAACTATCTCTTACAAATGGTGCTAAGTGTGTTAAGCTTACTGTTGCTCCACCATAACTTGATGATGTAACTGCTAAAATTATTTGTGTTGCAATTGTTGCAGCTGTTGCAAACCTGTGTGGTTTTTCAATCATAACTCCATTTATTGCTGTTCCATATTGTAACATATCATTTAAATTTATTAATTCACAATTGTGTAAAGCATTTTGTGCAAAATAATCTGCATCATGGAAATGAATTATTCCAGAGTCATGTGCTTTAACTATATCTTCTGGTAATAAAAATCTTCTTGTTATATCTGTACTTGTTATTCCTGCTAAATAATCTCTTTGTGTTGTTACAACTTGTGCATTTTTGTTTGAATTTTCATTATTCCAATATTCACTTTCACCATCAATTAA
>CACWHO010000057.1 GCA_902760765.1 uncultured Eubacteriales bacterium
TAGAAAAAGAATACTATATTTTAATTTTTGTTCAAATGATGCTAGGGTCGTTCCTATCGCTTCGCTACGCCTTGAACTAAAAAATTAAAATATAGTATTCTTTTTCTTATATTTAACTCATATTATTATTTTTAATCAAATAATAATATGTTCTTTCCTAGTGCTTTGCTATGCCTTGAACTAAAAAATTAAAATATAGTTATTCTTTTTCTATATTTAAGTTACATTATTATTTTTTACCTAATTTTTAATATATTTATTTTATAATATTACAAAAATATTACAAAAGTTACAAAAATGTAAAATAAAAAAATTACAATTCTATTGTAGTTTTTTGTTTTATATTGTATAATTATTGAAGAAAGCTATTAAGCGTAAGATGAAGGGGGTCCGTTACAATGTCTAAATCTGGCATAGTAAATGTGAAAATGGTAATAACCGAAGAAAAAATATTATCTAACATAGAAAAAATAGAAAAAATGATAAATCCTAACAGCAAAAAGCAAATAGTACAATTAGAGGATGATTCATATTTTAAAGATTTAATAGAGTCTGTAAAAACATATTTAATAGAATATCCTAAAAAGAAGAATTTCCCTAGCAGTGTATATAAAGCATCATACCAATTAGTAGAAATTGCAACAAATCAATTTGAAGAGAATACAAAAAGAATTGAAGAATTAATTAGACAAAGAGAAATAAATATAGGACTTGCAGCAGAATTAAAAGAACTAATTCAAGCAGTTGACAACAAGGATGATGATTGGAAGTCAAAAGTTAAAGATGCTGAAGATGATTTTTCAGAAGATGTTATAGAAACTTTAAACATTGTAGGAAAATGCAAGAGCAATAAAACACAAAGTTATGAAGATGCAATGAAACTATTAAATGCTAGAGTTAATAATTTGGAATCAAACTTACATATAGAAATAGATATGGAAAGAATTGAAGATAAATCAAAAGCTTTAAGCTATATTGGAATTGAAATTGCAGATGCTTTAAAAACAATACCAACACCAATTGATTTACAAGCAGGTGAACAACAGGAAGTGAAACAAACAGAAAAAGTTGCTAAAGAAGAAAACATCCAAGAAGAACAAAAGATAGAAGAACCAAAAGAAGAAGTAGTAGAGAACATTCAAGAAACAAAAGAAAATACTCAAGAACAATATATTGAAGAAACAACATTTGAAGCAAAACCATCATTATGGTCTAGAATCAAAAATAGCAAATTTGTTAAAGCTATTAAATACATTGCAAAAATTAAAATTGTTGTTCAATATCCAGATGCATTACCTGAAGGAAGAGGAAATAATTCATAAGATAAAGGATGAAGATAAACTTGATTGTTTATCTTCATTTTCGATCTATATAATAGGAAAGTTATAAGCATATTACAGAAAAAGATATTTTTGAAACTTTTTATAGAGTTAGTGAGGATCGTTCAAAAATTCTCAAAAGTTTATTCAAAAAAATAAACAAAAACTATTGACAATAAAAAAAAAATAGGATATACTTAAACATGCGTCAAGCAATAAAACAAATGCTCCCTTAGCTCAGTTGGTCAGAGCAACCGGCTCATAACCGGTGGGTCCAAGGTTCGAATCCTTGAGGGAGCACCACCATAAATCAAATCTATTTGAGATTTGATTTTTTTTATTTTATAAAATATTGCATAGTAAAAAACACTATGATAAAATGCAATTATAAAAATAAAAAGGAAGTGTATTTTATGAATAAACCAATATTAATAAAAAATGGTAAAGTTCTTTTATTTGAGAATGAAGAAGTAACTATTAGGGAAAAAGATATTAGAATTAATGATGGAAAAATAGAAGAAATAGGAGAAAATTTAAATAAAAAAGAAAATGAATATCTAATTGATGCTAAAGATAAGATTGTAATGCCAGGATTAATAAATACACATACACATATTGCAATGTGCATATTTAGAGGAACATTTGAAGGATGCAATTTATATACTTGGTTAAATGAAAAAATATGGCCAATAGAGGCAAGATTAAAACCAGAACAAATTTACAATGCAAGTATGTATTCAATTATAGAGATGATTTCAACAGGAACAACATGTGCAAATGACCAATATTTTATGGCTGAAGAAACTAGAAAAGCTGCAGAAGAATTAAATATGAGAGTAGCAATTTCAAGAGTATTATTAGATACTGATGGAAAAGATTTTGATGAAAAAATACAAGAATTTAGAGATTTATATGAAACAAGAAATAAAGAAAATGACTTAATAACATATACAATAGACCCACACGGATTTTAATTAGAATATAAATTGCCTATACATGTTCACTTTATGGAAAGTATTGATGAAGTTGAAAGTATAAAAAAATTGCATGGAATGAAAGGTTCACAAGTACTAAAAAAATACTTTGGAGATATGCACACAATATTAGCACATGGTGTAAAATTAGATGATGAAGATATAGAAATATTAAAAACATTAGATTGTGGAATTGCACATAACCCAGTATCAAACTTAAGACTTGGTTGTAAAATTGCAAACACAACAAAATATTTGAAAAATGGAATAAATGTTGCATTAGGAACAGATGGACAAGGCTCAGGAAATAATTTGGATATGTTTGAAGCAATGAGAACGGCATGTTTAATACAAGGCGGAATACATGAAAATGAAGAAAGAATAACATCAAGAGATGCAATAAAAATGGCAACAATAAATGGAGCAAAATTATTAGGATTAGATGACAAGATAGGAAGCATTGAAGAAGGAAAAAATGCAGACATAATTTTAGTTGATATATCACAGAAATTAGATAATATAACAAAACTTCCTAATAATGATTTAATTTCAAACTTAGTTTATAACACAAGTGGAAGAGATGTGGATACAACAATAATAAAAGGTAAAATATTAATGGAAAATAGAGAAATTAAAAATGTTGACTTAAACAAAATAATTTCAAATGTGGAAAATATTTTTTAAAAATCAGGAAGATATTTTGCAATTTGTATTGACAAAAATCCATAAAAAGTTTATAATAGCTATTGTCAGCAAACAAGCTGGCAAATGGAATGGGCAGTTGGGTGAGTGGTTAAAACCGCCAGACTGTAAATCTGGTCTCTTTTGAGTACCTTGGTTCGAATCCAAGACTGCCCACCAAAAAGTTAAAAACCGTTTCTTTTGAAGCGGTTTTTTCTATTGTATAAAAATAACAAAATATGTTGAATTTTACAAAAAAATATTATATAATAACAAGCAGAAATTAAGAAGATATATCTATTCAAAATAGAAACATTTTCTAAGGAAGGAAGAGAAAAAATGAGCGATATAAGAGACCTAGATAAAGTGCTAAAGATTAAAGTAGTAGGAGTAGGTGGAGCAGGAAACAATGCAGTAACACGAATGATAGATGATAATGTAAAAGGTGTATCTTTTTATATGGTAAATACAGAAATAGGAAGCTTAAAAAGGTCAAAAACAAGTAATGTTTTACAAATTGGAGTACAAACAACAAGAGGACTTGGAGCAGGAGCAAATGAAGTAATAGGAGAAAGGTCAGCAATAGAAAACAAAGAAGATATAAAACAAATGATAGAAGGAGCTGACTTATTATTTATAGCAGCTGGAATGGGTGGAGGAACAGGAACAGGTGCAGCACCAATAATAGCTGAAATTGCAAGAGAATTAGGAATATTAACAATAGGAATAGTAACAAAACCATTTTCATTTGAAGGAAAAGCAAGAAAATTAAGAGCAGAAAAAGGAACAGAAAGATTAAGAAATAATTTAGATAATTTAATAGTTGTATTAAATGATAATCTTTTAGATACTACACGTTCAAATATAACACTAAAAGATGCTTTTTCACTTGCAGACAATATACTAGAACAAGGAATCACTGGAATTACAGATTTATTAACATCAGTTGGAGAAGTTAATGTTGATTTTGCCGATATAAAAACAGTCCTTGGATATAGAGGAAATGCATATATGGGAATTGGAAGAGCAAGTGGAGAAAATAAAATTGAAGAAGCCGTTAAAGATGCAATTGGAAATCCATTAACAGAAAGCAAAATTAATGGAGCAAAAGGTGTAATTTTCAACATAAAAGGAAATAGTGATTTAAGCTTAATTGAAATAAACAATGCAATAACAGAAGTAAATGATAAAATAAGCGAAGATGCAAATGTTATATTTGGAACAACAATTGATGAAAACTTAGGTGATGATGTAGAAGTAACAGTAATTGCAACAGGAGTTGAAGAAAATCAGGAAGAATAGAATAACATTTGAAATTTATGGATTATATATAAAAATTATTTAATAAAGCCAAGAAAATAAATATAAAAATCCAAAAAGTATAATTTCTACATAAGAGGTGTGTCTATGAAAAAGCTACTTGCAATAATTTGTATATTAATCATTATTTGTATAGGTATATTTGTAAAGAATAACAAAATAAATAAAGAAAATGTTAATGCATCAGATGTTGAAAATATAGAAAATTATATTTCTAAAATATATATGTGGAAAGAAATAACAGGAGAAGCTTTGCCAAAATTTGATGATATTAATAATGCACCAGATTTATGGATATGGGAAGTAGTAAAAAGAGATATAGAAGATTATGAATTTTCTTATAATCAAATACAAGAAAAAGCAAAAGAGTTATTTAGCAGTAGTTTTAAAAAGCAATTTCCTAAAGATGGCACAGAATATTTAAAATATGATGAAGCAAGCCAAAAATATATTGCCACAGGCATTGGATTAGATGCAGAAGAAGATAGATTCTATATAAAAAATATAGAAAAAACAAGTAGTGGATATAAAGTTCAAATATCTGAATATTTAGTTGATTATGGAAATTCTTATGATTATCTTAATAATCAAACAGAAAATTCAACAAATGACATTGAATTACCAGAGTATGATGTTTATATAAAAAATTTAAATGGGGATATTGTAAGCACAATAAAAAGCACAGATGGAGAAACAAAGACAATAGAAGAAATAAAAAATAATATAGATAAATTTTCAACTAAAATAATTTATTTGAAAAATAATAATGGAAAATTGTATGTAACAAAAGTAGAATAAATAATGCAATATTGTTGCAAAAAGTATAGATATTAAATAACTAATTAAAGGATAAAATTTCATTTACATTTTAAGCACTGCAAGAAAGGAAAGAAATTTAAATGTTAAAAGAACTTGAAAATTGTACACTATGTCCTCATAAATGCTCAATAAATAGAAATGGTGGACAAATTGGAAGATGCAAATCAAAAGATACTGTTAAAATAGCCTTATATTCAACACATAATTTTGAAGAACCATGTATAAGTGGTAAAAAAGGCTCTGGAACAGTATTTTTTTCTAACTGTAATATGAATTGTGTATTTTGCCAGAATTATGAAATTAGTCAACAGGGTAAAGGAAAAGAAATAACAATAGAAGATTTGGCAAAAATATTTTTAATACAACAAAGCAAAAATGTTGAAAATATAAACCTTGTAACACCAACAAGTTATGTTCCACAAATAATTGAAGCAATCAAAATTGCAAGAAAAAATGGATTAAATTTACCAATAGTATATAATACAAATGGATATGAAAATGTTGAAACAATAAAAATGCTTGATGGCTATATAGACATTTATTTGCCTGACCTAAAATATTCAGATGATAATTTAGCAAAAAGACTTTCAAAAGTAGATAATTATTTTGAAATTGCAACAGAGGCAATAAAAGAAATGAAAAAACAAGTTGGAAAAACAGAATTTAATGAAAATGGCATTATGAAAAAGGGAATAATCATTAGACATTTAGTTTTACCAAACCATATTTTAAATTCAAGAAGAGTTTTAAGATGGATAAACGATAATATTCCTGATTCGTATGTTAGTGTTATGGCACAATACTTTCCAACATATAAAGCAAAAGAAATTGAAGATATAAATAGAAAACTAACAAAAAAAGAATATCAAGAAATAGAAAATTATTTGTATAGATTAAACTTAGAAAATGGCTATATACAAGAACTTGGAGAACATGAAGAAGAATATGTTCCAAAATGGGAGTGGTGAATTTGAGTTTTTATTGTTGTATAGATTTAAAAAGTTTTTATGCATCTGTAGAATGCCAGGAAAGAGGACTTAATCCATTAACAACAAACCTGGTTGTAGCAGATAAAAATAGAACAAACAAAACAATATGTGTAGCAGTAACACCATCATTAAAAGTATATGGAATACCAGGTAGAGCAAGATTATTTGAAGTTGTAAA
>CACWHO010000058.1:0-727 GCA_902760765.1 uncultured Eubacteriales bacterium
AATAAAACTTATGTATTAAATAATAACACTTCTAATAAATATTATTAGAGGTGTTTTAATTTGGAAATAAATTTAAATTCAAAGAAAAGCATGAGAAAACTGCTATTTATATCTTTTTTAATAATAATTTTGCTAATTGGAAGAATTCGGCTTTATTCAAATTATAGATGGAAAAAGACTCTCAAAACTTGCATTTGAACAACAAACATTAGATAGAAATATTAATCCAAAAAGAGGAACAATTTATGATAGAAACGGGAATGCTTTAGCACAAAGTAGCACAGTTGAGACAGTAACTGTAAATCCAGTAAATATTCCAAAAGAAAGTAGAGAAAAAATAGCAAAAAAACTTTCAGAAATATTTGAAATTGATTATGAGAAAGTCTTGAAAAAAGTCTCAAAAAGGAGCTCAATTGAAACTATTGTAAAAAAAGTTGATAAAGAAAAAACAGATATTTTAAGAAAATGGATGGAAGACGAAAAAATTACTACTGGAATAAATATAGATGAAGACACAAAAAGATATTATCCAAATAACAATCTTGCTTCACAAATTATTGGATTTTGTGGAAGTGATAATCAAGGGTTAGATGGAATAGAAGCCAAATATGATACAATTCTTTCAGGAACTAAAGGTGCAATAAAAAGACAAACAGATGCAAAGGGTACAGAAATAGGAGAAGAAGGAGAACAATATATAGAGGCAGTAGATGGAAATGACGTTGTT
>CACWHO010000058.1:765-4747 GCA_902760765.1 uncultured Eubacteriales bacterium
ATTGACAATAAATGTACAAATGGTGGAACTGCAATAGTGATGAATCCACAAAATGGCGAAATATTAGCCATGGCAACATACCCAAGTTATAATTTAAATAAACCATATGAAGCATATACAGATGAGTTAAAAGGAATTTGGGACACACAAGATAAGACAGAAAAAGCTAAAAGTCTTCAAGCTGTATGGAGAAATAGAGCAATTGCAGATACTTATGAACCAGGTTCAACATTTAAAACCATAACAGCATCTGCAGCATTAGAAGAGGGTTTAGTAACAGATATTGACAAACAAGGTGAATTTAATTGTACCGGCGGAATTGAAGTTGCAGGTGTAAGAATAAAATGTTGGAGATACTATAGGCCACATGGACCTGAAAGCCTAAGACTGGCATTAATGAATTCATGTAACCCTGTATTTATTGGACTTGGACAAAAAATGGGAGTACATACTTATTATAGTTATTTGGAAAAATTTGGATTATTAGAAAAAACAGGTATAGATTTACCAGGTGAAGCAGGAAGCATATTCTTAAAAGAAGATAAGGCAGGACCTGTTGAACTTGCAACAATAAGCTTTGGACAGAGATTTGAAATAACCCCAATTCAATTAGCTACAGCAGTATCAAGTATTGCAAATGGAGGAAAATTAATTCAACCAAAAGTTGTAAAAACTATAATTAATAGTCAAACACAAGAAGAACAAGAGATTGAAACAAAAATTAAATCTCAAACAATTTCAAAAGAAACCTCAGAAAAAGTATTAAGTATGATGGAATCTGTAGTATCAGAAGGAACACGGAAAAAATGCAAAAGTTGCAGGATATAGAATTGGTGGAAAAACCGGAACATCCGAAGATGGTGTAAATACAGGTAAATATGTTGCATCATTTTTAGGAATTGCACCAGTTGATAACCCACAGGTTGTAACACTTCTAACACTATATAACCCAACAGGAGAAGGAGGCCACGGGGGTGGTGGAATTGCAGCACCAGCAACAGGAAAAATATTTAGTGAAATTTTACCATATTTAAATGTGGAACAAGGAAATCAGGATGAAACAACTAAAATAGAAGAAGTGCAGACACCCAATATAACTAATTTAAGTATAAAAGAAGCTGAAAAAATAGTAAAAGATTTAGGGTTAGAATTGGAAATTCAAAACAATTCAGAAGAGTTAGATAAAGAAAACACAATTATTACAAAACAAATTCCTACAGAAAATGTTAGTGTAAAAAAAGGTAGTAAAATTTTTGTAAGTTATTAATCTTTATTGTAGTTGATTTGCAATAAAATTTTAATTTAGGCTATACAAATTTTAAATTTAGTTATATAATGTACAAGTAAAAAAGTGTTCATAAAAAGGAGATTGTATAATGGAATTAAAAAGAATTTTATTAGGAATTGAAGGAATTAAAGCAAAAGGAAATCTTGACATTGAAATTGAAGGAATAGAACAAAATTCAAGAGAAATAAAAGAAGGATATTTATTTGTTGCAATAAAAGGTTTTGCAACAGATGGACATAAATATGTAAAAAATGCAATAGAAAATGGAGCTATTGCTGTTTTACTACAATCTGATTGCGATTTAAAATCACTTGAAATACCAGAAAACGTAACAATTTTAGTAGTTGATGATACGAGAAAAGCATTAGCAATATGTGCATCTAACTTTTATGGAAACCCAACATCAAAACTAAAATTAATTGGAATAACAGGAACAAAAGGGAAAACAACAACATCATTTATGATAAAAGAAATATTAGAAAAAGCAGGGAAAAAAGTTGGATTAATTGGAACAATTGCAACTTATATAAATGGCAAAAAAATTAAAGACAGTGATAGAACAACACCAGATAGTTTGGAACTACAAAGAACATTTAAAGCAATGGTTGATAATGGCGTAGAAGTAGCAGTAATGGAAGTTTCTTCACAAAGTTTAAAATTACATAGAGTAGATAAATGTGAATTTGATATAGTATTATTTACTAATTTCTCAGAAGACCATATCAGTGAAAAAGAACATCCAAGTATGGAGGACTATTTTAATTCAAAATTAATATTATTTAAAATGTGTAAAAATGGAATTGTAAATATAGATAATATTTACACTTCAAAAGTTCCAAAACTATTTCCAGATAGTAATATTGTAACATATGGTATTGATAATCAAGCAGACTATATTGCTAAAGATATAACAATTACAAACTCATATGTTGATTTTAAAGTTAAATTAGGAGACAAAAATGAAAGAATAAAAACAGGAATTCCAGGAAGATTTAGTGTTTATAACTCACTTGCAGCAATATGTGTTGCTCAAAAGTTTGGAATTAATACAGAAACAATAAAAGAAGCATTAGAAGAAGTTAGAGTACCAGGAAGGTCTGAACTTGTAAATAATAAATTAGATTTAACAATTATGATAGACTATGCACACTCTCCAGAAAGCTTAAAGAACATTTTACAAGCTACAAAGAGCTATACAAGAGGAAAAGTAATCTCTGTATTTGGATGTGGTGGAGATAGAGACTCAGGAAAAAGACCAATTATGGGAGAAATTTCAGGTCAAATAGCAGATTACACAATAATAACTTCAGATAACCCAAGAACAGAAGACCCAAAAAAAATTGTTGACCAAATAGAAGAAGGAATGAAAAAAACAAAAGGAAAATATGAAGTAATTGTTGATAGAACAGAAGCAATAAAAAAGGCAATTGAGATGGCAACAAAAAAAGACATTATAATTTTAGCAGGTAAAGGACATGAGCCATACCAAGAAATTAATGGAGTAAAATATCCATTTGATGAAAGAATTATTGTAAAAAATATCATTGATGAAATGAAATAATTTAAAAATACAACATATGAAAAATTAGAAAGGTTGATAAATGTGAATTTTGATTTAATAGTATTGATAATTGCTTTTTTAATCACATTAATTTGTGGAATTATTATAATACCAATACTTAAAAAACTTAAAGTAGGGCAAATAGAAAGAGATGATGGACCAGCATCACATTTAAAAAAACAAGGAACACCTACAATGGGAGGAATAATAATGACAATTGCCATTATTATTTCTGTTATAATATCATACATATTTTTATTAAAAGAACAAAATGGATATATAGGCCAAAAATTATTGCCACTATTATTAATTACAATTGGCTATGGACTTATTGGATTTATTGATGATTTTAAAAAATTAGTTTTAAAAAATACAGAAGGACTTAGCCCAAAGCGCAAAATGTTTGGTTTATTAATAATTGCAGTAATTTATGTTATGTTCTTAACATATGGAATAAAAATTGGAACAGAAACATATATACCAATTGCAAAAGTATATGTAAATATGCCAATATACATATATATACCATTTGCAATATTAGTTATATTAGCAACAACAAATGCAGTTAATTTAACAGATGGAATAGATGGTTTAGCATCAAGTGTATCTTCAATTATAATAGCATGCTTAACAGTTATTGCATCAAGAGGCCAAATTTATGAAGCATCAATATTTGGAAGTATTGTAATTGGTGCAATTTTAGGATTTTTAATATTTAATATACACCCAGCAAAAGTATTTATGGGGGATACAGGCTCATTAATGTTAGGAGGTATTATTGCAGGATTAGCATTATATTTAAAAATACCAATTTTATTGATATTAATTGCTATAATACCAGTTCTAGAAACACTATCTGTAATTTTACAAGTTATATATTTCAAAAAGACAGGAAACAGATTATTTAAAATGGCACCATTACATCATCATTTTGAATTATCTGGATGGAAAGAGAATAAGATTGTAATAGTTTTTTCTTTAATAACACTAATTGCATGTTATATAGGATTAAAAATAATATAAAAATTCTTTAGAAGGGAAAATTTTTAAATGGGAAAAAAACAGAATAAAAAGAGTTTTTCTAATTTTATAAATAATCCATTAGATTTTACATTAGTAATAGACATATTTTT
>CACWHO010000059.1 GCA_902760765.1 uncultured Eubacteriales bacterium
TTCCATCAATTGCGGTAATTGTTCCATTTAATGCATCAACTGTTCCATTTAATGCATCAGATTGATTTTTTAATAATGGAATAACTGTTTCTAATGTTGTTTTATTAGCTTCTAATTCAGCTTTCTGTTCTTTTAATGTTACTAATTCGCTATATGTGTGCCCTGTTGTTGCTTTAACTTGTTCATCTGGAAGATTTTTTAATTTTTCCATTGTTGCATCATCTGGTAATTTAGATAATTGTTCTAAGCCAGCATTAACTTGGTCTAATTTTGTTTTGTATTCATTATAAGCTTTTTCAGCAGCTGTAGCTTGTGCTTTTACTCCAGGATTTTCCTTTGTTCCCTTTTTTATTTGTTGCTTCTGCAATTTTTGTATCAATTTCTGTTTTTTGAGCTTCTATTTGTTTATTTGCAGCATTTAATTTATTTACTGTTGAACTATTTGTTGTTTTTAATAAATTTAATTGTTTTTCATTTTCTTTGTTTGAACTTTCACTTGGTAAACTACTTTGAATAGTTTTTAAACCTGTTGTAACTTGTTTTTGTCCATTTGCAAGTTCATTTGCACCACTATTTACTTGTTTAGCACCATCATTTACCTTTGATGCACCATCATTTAATGCAGTTGCACCAGTAAGAATTTGGTTACTTGCACTTTGTAATTTATTAACATCTGCATATATTTTATCTAATTCATCAAAAGCTTTTAAGTCATCATTTCCAAATACCTTTGGAGTAACATATGTTACAATACTTTGCATTTCAAAATCTGTAACATCCATAGTAATTTCTACATTACTTGGAATATCAATATCATTTTTAGAAATTCCTAAACTTTCTTGTAAGCCTGGCATTGCAAGACCAACTACAAGTGTTTTTGAGCCATCATCTACAACTTTACCAGTAGAAACTTCTATATTTTGAGCTTTTTCATTTTTTATCATTGTACCTGCTACAACAACAAATGGAACATAAACATTAACATTTTTTCCATTTACTGTAACAACTCTTTTTTCTTTATTCGTATATTGTAAATCTATTTTTAATTTACCAGATTTTCCTGCTAATTCATCTTTAGAAATTTCTTTTCCATCTAATTCATATTTAATGTTGCAATCAATTGGTAATTCTTTTTCTGTATCTCCTTGATAATAAATATCATTTCCTTTTGCATCCCATGTAAATTTATTACCATCTTGTGTGAATGTTTCTTCACCATTTGTATTTGTAACATTTAATAAATTAGATAAATCATTTATTAGCTCTGCATCTTCACTATTTTTTAAGTGTTCACTAACTACTGTTTTATAGTTATTACCAGATGCATCTAATTTTGAATATACCGTTTCATCTTTTGTGTAGGCAAATACTGGAATTGTATATCCTACCATTGAAACTAATAATGTACTTGCTACAACTTTTGACATTATTTTATTATTCATTTTAATCTCTCCTTTTCATTTTTTATAATTTATTTTAATTTTTAATTATGCATTTAATTTTTTATACTTCTCATACCAACTGTTGTTTTACAAATCAATTTATCAAATAATAGTAAGAATGCTGGTAAAATCATAATTACACTAATCATACTTACAATTGCTCCTCTTGACATTAAAGTACATAAAGAACCAATCATTTCTATTTTTGAATATACTCCAACTCCAAATGTTGCTCCAAAGAAGCATAATGCACTAACAACAATTGAGTTTATTGAAGTACCAAGTGCCTCTCCAACGGCTTCTTTTTTGTCTTTTCCTTCTTTTCTTAAATTGATATATTTTGTTGTAATTAAAATTGCATAATCTATTGTAGCTCCTAGCTGAATTGTACCAATAACTATTGATGCAACAAATGGTAATGTTGTGTTTGTAAATGTTGCACATCCCATATTTACATATATAGCAAACTCAATTACAAACATTAAAATTAATGGTAATGAAATTGATTTAAGTACAAACATCATAATTACAAATATAATTCCAATTGAAACTGAGTTAACACTATTAAAATCATGATCTGCAATTTCAACTAAGTCTTTCATAAGTGGTCCTTCACCAGCTAAGATTCCGTTTGAATCATATTTTTTAATGATATCATTTACTTCTTTTACCTGATTATTTAATTCATCTGTTGCCATTTCATATTTTGAATTTATAATAATTAATTGATATTTATCACTCTGGAATATTTGTTTTAAATCATCTGGTAACATATCTTCTGGCAATCCTGTTTCTGCAAGTTTTGAATATCCAAGTACCCATTCAACACCATCAACATTTTCAATTTCTTTAATCATTGCATTTGCTTCACCCTCTGGCAAATCTTTTCTTACAATTGCCATTTCTGTTGATACCATATTAAATTCATCTTTTAATGCATTATTTGCTTGAACACTTTCAAGTGTTTCTGGTAATGATTTATCCAAATTATAGTAAACTTTTGTATTATTGTATCCATATAAAGCAATTGGTAAAATAATTAAAAATGCTACAATTATTGCTTTATAATGTTTCATATTAAAGTTTTTCCAATGTTCGAATTTTGGTAATACTTCTTTATGCTTTGTTTTTTCAATCCACTTGTCAAATATCAATAACATTGATGGTAAAATTGTTACAACTGTTATAACACCAAATAAAACACCTTTTGCCATTACAATACCAATATCTTTTCCAAGTGTTAGTCTCATACTACATAGTGCTAAGAATCCTGCAATTGTTGTTAATGAGCTTCCTAAAACTGATGTAAATGTTTTTGCAATTGCATGTGCCATTGCCTCATTATTGTCTTTATATTCTTCTTTTTCTGCTTTGTAGCTATGATATAAGAATATTGCAAAATCCATCGTTACACCTAATTGCAATACAGCACTAATTGCTTTTGTAATATAAGAAATTTCTCCTAAAAATACATTTGTACCCATATTATATAAAATTGCAATTCCTATATTTAAAAGTAAGAAAAATGGTGCTACATATGAATCTAATGCTAATTGTAAAATAATTAAACATAATGCAACAGCAATCAAAACATAAATTGCAACTTCTGAATTAGATAAATCTCTTGTATCTAAAACTGTTGCTGACATTCCACTTATTTTGCATTGTTTATTTGTCATATCTTTTAATTGTTGAATTGTATTCATTGTTGCATCTGTTGAGATACCTTCTTTAAATGTTGCTAAAATGACAGTATCTCCATCTTTATATAATTTATTTTTTACTTCGTCTGGTAACATTTCTGTTGGTACATTTGAACCTAATAAATCTGCTGTTCCAACTACATGTTCTACATTATCTAGTTCTCTTATTTTATCTTCCAATTTTTGAATATCTTTTGTCTTCATATTATTAACTAAAATAACAGAATAAGAACCCATGTTGAAATCTTCTGATAAAATATTCTCTCCTTTAATTGTTTCTACGTCATCTGGTAAATAAACTAAAATATCATAATTTACTCTTGTTGCTTTCATTCCTAAAATTGCAGGAATAATAAGTATAATTGCAATTATTAAAATAAGTTTTTTATATTTAGTTATTATTCTTCCAAATTTTAACATTCCGAACCCTCCTTTAATTTTATGACTATCAGCCACTTCTTATATATTAGCATAATTATGACCAATAGTCAACACTTTTTACAAAATTTACTAAATAATATTGACCAAAAGTCAAAAATATGCAATAATATATATTATAAACATAGTATTTAAAGAATTAGAGGTCGTGGTAGTATTGAAATATGATAAAAAAGAAAAAGAAAACAGATTACTAGAAACAGCATTCAAGCTATTTACAGAAAAGGGATTAAAAGAAACATCAATTCAAGATATTGTTGACAATGCCAATGTAGGGAAGGGTACATTTTATTTACATTTTAAAGACAAATATGAATTACGTGATATTTTAATTGCAAAAAAATCAGAAAAATTATTTGATGATGCTTTGCAATCTCTACATGAAAACTACATTTCAAACTTTTCTGACCAAATAATTTATATAATAAATTATGTAATTGATGAATTAAGTAAAAATCAAATCTTGCTAAAATTTATATCAAAAAACTTGTCTTGGGGTGTTTATAACAAGGCATTATCTAGTTTGTATAATTCTAAAGAGGAAAATAAAAATAAATTATATTCATTATTTATGAATGGAATTAAGGAAAATAATATAGAACTTGAAAATCCT
>CACWHO010000060.1 GCA_902760765.1 uncultured Eubacteriales bacterium
GGTTTGCCTTTTATAATTTTGGCAAATAAAGCTGATAAAATTGCCATTACAAAGGTAGATTCTGTAACACAAGATATACAAAAAAGTTTAAATCCAATTTGTGATATTAAAACTTTGCCATTTTCATCAGAAAGAAAAATTTATACTGAAGCAGTTTGGAATGAAATTGAAAAATATAGGAAATTAAATATTTAATTTCCTATATTTTTTTATTAAATAATTTTAAAATTTTATTTAAAATCTTTTTATACCATTTTTCTTTATATTCTATAATCTGTGTATTTTCATGTGTATTCAAAATATTATAATTATTTTTGTTTGGTGTATCATATACATTATTAATTTTTTGTATATTTGATTGTTCTTTTTTATTAAATATATCTGTACTATATTTTTTTTCTAATTTTTTTTGATATTCTTCTTCATTTTTTTTATAAATATCTTTTAGTTTTTGTGTTTCATCTTCATCTTTACACCAATATTTAAGATTAAGTAAAGCAATAATTCCAAGGGTTTCTCTTTTTAAATTTTGTTCTTTAATAGGAATCTTAGGATTAATATTCTTTTTATAATTTTGGTCCTTTTCTTCTTTAAACATTTTTCTTAATTTAAATGGAACTTCATTTTTTTGTTCATCTGTTAAAAGATTTAAAAATTCATCAACTTCAGAATATGCTTGTTTAGTATTTATTGATATACTCATCTATCATCTCTCCTAGTATCTTTTGTATTTTCATCTATATTTTTATTTTTAACTATATCCTGTATATTTTCAATTTCTGCACTAATTTCACTTGTTCTAGTTGTTTCTTTTGTTGCTTCAACTGCACTTTCCAAAATGTTGTTTTTTTCTTGTTCTTCTGGGAACATTTCATCTGGTGTTTTTGTATAAAGGTACTCTCCTGTAGGAATTTCTCCAAATGTTAGTTTTTCTATATAATCATCAGGTATTCTTTCCATTTGTCCCATTTTTAAAACAGCGTTGCCATCTTTATCATATTCATATGTTTCAAAAGGTTGACCATCTTTAAAAATGTCTATTACTGTTCCTTTATCTGTTTTAGTAATTTTTTTATCAATCACACCATTTTTTTGATAAGTATATGATTCTCTTCCATTTTCTTTTGTGTAATGAATAAATTCTTTATTTCCAGTATCTTTATTGTCAATATTGATTTTAGAATCTCGATATAATGTTTCATCATTATGAGTAGTAATATTATCTTCAACTTCATAAAAGCCATGCTCTGTTTTCATTGTTTTTGAATATTTATGTAATGTTGAGCCATATTTATCAATATTATGTTCTTTATCTTGATATTTATTTTCATTTAATGTATTGGTATAATGTTCTTCACCAATAATAACTCCATTTTCATCAACTATTGGTGATAATCTACTTTCAACATGATTATGTGTATTGTTATCATATTTAAATTCATATGTACTAAAATTTGAAAAATCATGTGGATTTGTTATTCCATTTTTTACCTCAAGATTTCTATCTTTTTGTATATAACTGCCATCATTAAAATTTTTAATAGAGTGAATAAATTCATTACCATTTAATTTTCTAGTTTCTAACTCATAATCACCTGTTTTTTCATTTACTATTGTTAAATTTCCTATTGTTTTTGTTTCTTTTTCATTTTCTATTTTATTTACTGATTCATTTGTTTGACTTTCTTTTTTATGTTGAATTTCTGTTTTTACTTGCTCCTCATTTTTTACTTGTTCATTATCCTTCTTTTCTATCATTTGCTTTTTTTCATCTTCTTCAAGTTGTTGTCTAGCAAACTCTATATCATTTTTTGCATTTTCAAGCTCTTTTTCCCATTTAGTTTTATTTGATACATCTCCAATAATCTCATAATATTTAATTGCTTTTTCACATTTTTCAATATTAATTTCTGTTTCCGACAAAAATGACCTGTCACTCATTAACATCTTAGCCATTTTATTTGCTTTTATTCCATTTGCAAATTCAACCTTACTAATTTTATTCAAAAGTATATTTTTCTCTAAACTAATTTGCTCAATTATTAATTGATTATTTTTTAAAGAATTGTTTAATTTAGTTATTTCTTCTATAATCTTTACTTCTTCAAATTCTATTCTTGCTAATTCATTTTCATCCTTTGTTTCATGTTTTGCTCGACGAAAATCAACAACTTTTTTTGATAAATTATTTATATCATTTGCAATTTTAGTGGCTATATTATTGTACTTTTCTTCTTTTTCTTTTAAATTTTCAAGTGATAATTCCATTTTATTTATTCTCCTAAATAAATATTCTTACAATATTTATTTACACTTTAACATAATATTAATATTTTTTCAAGTTGTAACTCAAATTTTATAGTGTAAAATAATCTCGGGGTTTTTATAAAAAATATAAGATACCAACTTAAAATTGTGTTAAAATATATTAACAAAAAACAAACCAACAATTTTAGGAGGTATCTTATGGAAGATATTTTATATGATTTTAATGAAAAAGTCATTACTTTATTAACAAATTTTTTGAAAAATTCAATAATTGATGGAGGATTAAGCAAGTTTACAGAGGATTTAAATGATGAATTAATGCAGTTTGGATATAATGTAACAAAATTTTCAATGGAATATGCAGAAAATATATTGTTTAAATTAAAAGAAAGAAAAGAACAATATGAATCATTAGAAAAAGATGATAGAAAAATAATAACAATATTTGGAGAAGTAGATTTTCAAAGAAGATATTATATCAATAAAGAAACAGGAAAAAGAACATATCTTTTGGATGAATATTTTAAAATACCACCCAAAGAAAGATTATTAGAAAATGTTGAAACAAGATTAGTAGACGAAGCAATAGAAACAAATTATGAAAAAGCAGGAAATAATGCGGCATATAAAACAATAATAAGTAAACAAACAACAATGAACAAAATAAGTGAATTAAAAATCAATTTAGAAGAAGAAAAGCCAAAACAAAAGAAAATAGTTGACAATATATATTGTATAGCAGATGAAGATCATGTGCATTTACAAAAAGGTGGAATAGAAGAACCAAGATTAATAGTAGTTTATGATAGTATTATAAAAAATGGAAAAAGAACAAAATTATGCAACAAGAAGCACTTTGGAGGAATATACACAAAAAGAATAGATGATTTATGGGAAGAAGTGTTGACATATTTAGAAAATACATATGACTTAGAAAAAGTAAAAAACATATTTATATTAGGAGATGGCGCAAATTGGATAAAAACAGGATTAGAGTGGTTACCAAATAGCATAAGTGTATTAGATAAATTTCATTTAATGAAAGCCGTAAATGGAATAGTAGGAAAAGAAAGCAAAGAAAATAAAAAAGAAAAAGCAGAGTACAAAAAACGAATATGGCAAAGTATGTATAAATTAGAATTTGAAGAAACCAAGGAAATTATATATGAAATATTAGAAGAAGAGATGGATGAAAAAATAAGAAATAAAAAGGAAAAATTATTAAAATACATATTAAATAATAAAAACGAAATAACAAACTTATATAAATATCAAAAAGAGTTACATGGATGCAGCGCAGAAGGACATATTAGTCATTTATATTCAGCAAGATTAAGCAGTAGACCATTAGGATGGAAAACAATAAATGTAAATAATGTAAGCAAGTTAAGGTTAGCCAAAGCAAACAATAAATCAATAGAAGAAATAGTTGCAAACAAAAGAAAAGTAATACAATTTGAAGAAATAGAAAAAATAAGACATTATGCAAATAGAAAAATAAATGAAAGTTTAAAAATAAAAACAGGTTCATTGCCAATAATAAATTTTGGTACAACAGAACAAAGAAAATTTTTTAAACAATTAATAGAATATAAAACAGCAATTTAAGCTGAATTTACAACAATTTTAAGGGTATTGAAAAAATTTTTTCAAAAACCCCGAAAAAACTTGACACTATCAACTTGACACTATCCTCAAATTTTTATTACTTTCATAAAAATTAGTTTTTAACAATAAAAAATAAGCAAACTTAAATATTAATTTTTAATAATAATATTTTAGCTTGCTTGTTTTTTATTTGGTACATATTCAATTAAGTCTGTAATAGAACATCCTAGATAATCACATAGTCTTGAAACAACAAATATATCAAATCTTACTAATTCACCTGTCATCATTCTTTTTAGAACTTTAAAATCTGTATTTGTATCTCTTATAACCTTGTTAATACTAATATTTCTACTTTTTAAAATATCGTCAAGTTTAAAATAATAAACGCCATTTCCAACTTCTAATTTTGTAATTTTGAACACCTCCAACCATTATTTAATTTATTGTATAATTTTTGTTGGTTTCTTGACAATTGGTTATATAACCAGTATAATGATTTTGTAAATTATATACTAATAGAAACTGTATAAACATAGGAATAAATTAGGTTTTAATGTACAAAATATATATTATATTTATTTAATTTTTTGAATTGTCATTATATGGCATAAAAGGAGGAAAAATGGAAACAAAAGAAAAATTAAAACAAAACAAAGCAATAACATTAGTTGCATTGGTAATCACAATAATAATTTTATTGATACTAGCAACAATAACAATAGTAGAATTAAGAAATACTAAGCTATTTAGTAAAACAATTGAAGCTAAAAACAAATATAAGCAATCAGCAGAAGAAGAAAATAATACATTAGACGATTATGCAAATAAAATAAATAACTTTGTAGGAGGAATGACATCAAGGAATAATGCACCAAAAGTAACAAAAATTTCAAATACAGATGGAAGTAAAGTAATTGAAATATCTGGAAATAAAGTAACAGTGACAGAAAATGGAACAAAATATACAGCAACAGTTGATATAAATAAAGACCCAAGTAGTACTGAAAAAGATAGCAATGGCAACTGGAAAAATGATTATGATGCAAATACAAAAAATGTATTAAGTAAAGTATACGGAACCATAGTAGAATATACAGGAAACACAGATATAAATGCAAAGACATGGAAAATATTCTATATAGATTTTGCAAATAAATATGGAGACGGAGTAGGTACGATATACTTAAAAGCAGACCATCCAACCACTAATCCTATAGTATTAGGTAGTTATAGCTCATATACACCTACAGATTCAGACAAGACAATAATAGAAAATATGAATAAAAAATGGTATACAGCAAGAGGAACATCAACATGGAATGCAAATGAACATGAAGCAGCATGGTTATGCTCTCCATCACAATGGGCAAAATATAAAAATAGTTATGCAAAATATGCAATTGGAGGACCAAGTACAGAAATGTATTGTGACTCATATAATAGTGTAAATCATTCAGCAGGAAATTATAAAATAACATGTCAATACCAAACTAGTGCAGTTCCTGGTTATGGATATTTAGTAAATGGAACAGCACAAAATTCAGGATATTGTACCAATAGTAATACACTTGACACTTCATATAGTACAATGTATTGTGATTCGGGTGGTTATATGTGGTGGCTGGCTTCGTCTAATGCTTATGACTCTAACAGTGTGTGTGGTGTGAGTGGCTATAATGCTTCTTTGCACACTAACGGCGGTGGCTACGTCGGTTCGGCTTGGGTCTGTCCTCTAGTTTCTTTACCCTCTGGTATTCAACTTACAATAAAATAAATTAAAATTAGGTAGCTTTTAACAGCTACCTTTTTACATTTTTTATTTCTATCACTGAATAGTTTACATTTTTTATCGTTCTTCCTCTTCTTTTGCGCATCTTTTATAATTTTATTTAAATAATTATAGTCAGAATATTCTCCAATTGAGGCCATAACAAGTGCATCCCTTACGTATTGAAAATGGTCAAGTAACAAACTTCTTTGCATCTTAAATCCTCTTTCTTCTGCAAATCTAAATGCAAATGTTGTAATTGTTCTAGTATTGCCATCTCTAAAAGGATGAATTTGCCACAATTCAGCAATTAATTTTGTAAAGTTTAAAGATTTCTCATCCAAACTTTGAGCATTCCAGTTTATTGCATTTATTTTATGTAAGCTATGTTTAACCTTTTCTTCTATTTCATCAGGATAAGCATATTGTACAGATTGTCCACTTAAAACTCTCTCTTCTTTCTCCATTGGAACAGTTCTAAATTCTCCTGCCCAG
>CACWHO010000061.1 GCA_902760765.1 uncultured Eubacteriales bacterium
CATCTTTTCTTCCAACTTGATTTTCTATTATCTTTCGTAATTCATCTGATAATGTTTCTGCTGCTTTTTGTATTTCTTCTTCTTGAATTATTTTTAAATTTTTAACATCTATTGTTATATAATTTCCAATTGGTTTATTGATTGCCTTTTCCCCTGCTTCGTTTGTTATTCTTACTCTTTCAACAATTATATTTTGATTAATTTCTTCTTTTTCACTTTCAATTCCATCTATTTTGTTTTCTAAATTATTAGCTTTTTGGTATAAATCTCTTCTTTCTGATGCTAAATCTGTCCTGAAATTTAGATTTTCGCACTCACATTTTTCACATTCACAATTTTTATCATTTTTATTTTTACACATAAAAAAACCTCACTTTCATTATTATTGTGAGATTTTTTTTGTAAATTTATTCATTTTATAATTTAAAAATAAAAAGCCACAAAATAAAGTTGTTCGCTTGTTTTTTGCCAAAAAAAGTAGTAGTATAGATACAACCTTTTATTGTCAGAAGGCAGTTCTTTTTTAGAACGGGAAGGGGGACTCATTATGACAGCACACGATACAATCATCAATCTTGTTGATAAATTACTTGCAGAAAAAGACAAAAATCTTTCTTTGCAAATGCAATTATACAAATTGCAAAATCAACAAGAAAGCAAAACAAAAATTGACCAAAAGTAGAAATACATATGGTACAAACAGAGTAGGAGTTGCACCTACTCTGCTTTTTTAAACAAAAAAAGTATGTGTAGTTGCAATACACATACATTCTCATAATGACAGCACACGATTTATCGTTGTCATCTTACATATTAATAATAACATATCATTTTAATTTTGTCAAATAAAAACTAACCAAATATTCCCCTTTTCTTCACAGGAGGTTGTTCATTCATAGTTTTTGCAAGTTGCATCATCAAGTCTCTTTGCTCTTTTGTCAATCTTTTTGGAGTTTGTACTTTTACAGTAAACACAAAATCTCCTTGAGCATTTGAATTAAAATATTTAAATCCCTTATTTCTAATAGTAAATTTAGTATCTGTTTGAGTGCCATCTGGAATTGTATAATGTTCTTTTGAACCATCAACCATTGGAATTTCCAAATCTGCACCTAATGTTGCCTGTGTTATTGTAATTGGTATATCACATATAACATTATGTCCATCTCTTGTAAATATACTATGTTTTTTAACTTTTAATATGATGTTTATATCACCACTTGGTCCACCATTTTCTCCTGGTTCACCTTCGCCTGCCAAAGTAATTGGTCTTTTTTCTTCTGCTCCAGCTGGAATTTTAACATGAATTTTTTTCTGTTTTCTAATTTTCCCTCTACCTTCGCAAGAATTACAAATTTCTTTGATTATCTTACCAGTTCCATGACAACGTCCACATGTTCTTGTTGTTTGAATTTGTCCTAAAATTGTATTTTGAACTTGTGTTACTTGACCTGTTCCATGGCAATCTGGGCATGTTTCAGGTTTTGTTCCAGGTTTTGCTCCTGTACCATGGCAATTTTCACATATTTCATTTCTATCAATATAGAAGTCTTTTTCAACTCCTAAATAAGATTCTTCAAATGTTATTGTCATTGCAACATTTATATCTTGACCTCTTGTTGGTGCATTTCTCCTTTTTGAGCTTCTGCCATTGCCAAATCCCATAAATGATGAGAAAATATCTCCTAAATCGCCAAAGTCTCCAAATCCATCAAATCCAGATGTTGTATAAGACCAATTGCCACCAAATGGGCCTTGACCCCCACCAAAGCCTTGGTTAGGGTCAGCTGTTCCAAATTGGTCATACATTTTTCTTTTTTGTGGGTTTGATAATACTTCATATGCTTCATTTACTTCTTTAAACTTGGCTTCTGCTGCTTCTTTATTATCAGGATTTGCATCTGGGTGATATTTTTTTGCAAGCTTACGATATGCTTTTTTTAATTCATCATCTGTTGCATTTTTATCAACACCAAGAACCTCATAATAGTCCTTTTTTTCAGCCATTATTTATCATCCTCAACTTTATAATCAGCGTCATATACATTACCATTGTCGCCATTTTGTGCATTATTTCCATCTGTTCCAGCACCTGGATTTGTATTATTTTCTGTTCCTTGTGCTCCATTTGGATTTACATTTTTGTATAATTGTTCTGACATATCATAAAATACTTTTGTTAATTTTTCTGTAGCTTCTTTTATTTTTTCTGTATCGTTTGTTTCTAATGCTTTCTTAGTATTGTCAATTTCAGTTTCAACTTTAGCTTTTTCTTCTCCACTAATTTTGTCGCCTAAATCATTTAATGTCTTTTCACTGTTATATACTAAACTTTCTGCATTATTTTTAACTTCAATTTCTTCTTTCTTCTTTTTATCTTCTTCAGCATGTGCTTCAGCATCTTTAACAGCTTTATCTATATCTTCATCTGTTAAGTTTGTTGATGCTGTAATTGATACGTTTTGGCTATTTCCTGTTGCCATATCTTTTGCAGATACATGAACTATACCATTTGCATCAATATCAAATGTAACTTCAATTTGTGGTACTCCTCTTGGTGCTGCTGGAATTCCTGTTAATTGGAATCTACCAAGTGTTTTGTTATATGCAGCCATTTCTCTTTCACCTTGTAGAACATGGATTTCTACTGATGTTTGGCCATCTGCTGCTGTTGAGAATATTTGTGATTTTTTTGTTGGTATTGTTGTATTTCTTTCAATTAATTTTGTAAATACACCACCATATGTTTCAATACCTAATGATAATGGTGTTACATCTAATAATACTAAGTCTTTAACATCTCCAGAAAGTACACCACCTTGAATTGCTGCACCAATTGCTACACATTCATCTGGGTTTATTCCTTTATCTGGTTCTTTTCCTAAAATTTTCTTAACTTCTTCTTGAACTGCTGGAACTCTTGTTGAACCACCAACTAATAATACTTTATGAATATCATTTGCTGTTAATTTAGCATCTTTTAATGCTTGGTTAACAGGTCCTTCTGTTGCATCTATTAAATCACGAATTAATTCTTCAAATTTAGCTCTTGTTAATGTAACATCTAAGTGTTTTGGTCCTGTTGAATCTGCTGTAATAAATGGTAAATTGATTTGTGTTTGTTGTACACCAGAAAGTTCTATTTTAGCTTTTTCTGCAGCTTCTTTTAGTCTTTGCATTGCCATTTTATCTGTTTTTAAATCAATTCCATTTTCCTTTTTGAATTCATCAACTAGGTAATCAATAATTCTATTATCAAAATCATCTCCACCTAAATGTGTATTACCACTTGTTGATAAAACTTCGAATACTCCATCACCAATATCTAGTATAGAAACATCAAATGTTCCACCACCTAAATCATAGATTAAGATTTTTTGGTCTTGTTCTTTATCCATTCCATAAGCAAGTGCTGCTGCTGTTGGTTCGTTTATAATTCTTAAAACTTCTAGTCCGGCAATTTTACCAGCATCTTTTGTTGCTTGTCTTTGGCTATCATTGAAGTATGCAGGTACTGTTATAACAGCTTGTGTTACTTTTTGTCCTAAATAATTTTCAGCATCTGCTTTTAATTTTTGTAAAATCATTGCAGAAATTTCTTGTGGTGTAAATTGGTCACCTTCAATTGTTACTTTTTCTGCTGTTCCCATTTTTCTTTTTATTGAAATAACAGTGTTTTCTGGATTTGTAACAGCTTGACGTTTTGCAATTTGTCCAACTAATCTTTCACCATTTTTTGAAAATGCAACTACTGATGGTGTTGTTCTATTACCTTCAGCATTTGGTATTACTACTGGTTCTCCTCCTTCCATTACTGCTACACAACTATTTGTTGTTCCTAAATCGATTCCTATAATCTTTCCCATTTTTATTTCCCCTTAAAAATAATATATTTAGGTTTTTATAAAGGTTATACCTATAAACCTTTTATATATTTGTTATTTCACCTTTTGTATCATCTTGTGTTACCCCAACTGCTTCATGGAGTTCTGGGTCAAATGTTTCTCCAACTGCTTCTATCTCTTGGACTCCTTTTGCTTTTAAAACATCTTGAAATTGCTTTAACACAAGTTCAATTCCCTTTTTATAATTTTCATCTGCTGTTTCAACTTTTGCTGCATTTTCCAAATTGTCTAGTATTGGAAGTATTGATTCTATTACATCTGCAAGTACAGAATTATACATACTTTCTCTTTCTTTTGCTGTTCTTTTTTTATGATTTTCAAATTCTGCTAAAATTCTTTTATACCTATCTGTTAAATCATCAAAATCTTCCTTTGGTACAACTTCTTGTATTTTAGTTGATCTTCAACTTTTTTTTCATCTTGATTTTTTTCTTCTTTGTCTTTTATTTCTTCTTTTGTATTATGTTTTTCTTCTGACATTTATGTTTCTAACCTCCTTACCGCTTTTATTTTATAAATTTAAAGTTTTTATACTTTAAAATTTTAAACATTATAATTTTATAAGCCTTTATCTTTGAGTTTTTTATTTATATATTTCATTACTGAAATAACTTTTGAGTAATTCATCCTTTTTGGTCCTATTATTCCAATTGTTCCAACATCTTTTCCTGATATTTTATGTTTAAATGTAATAATACTAAAATCTTTTAATTCATCTTTTTGATTCTCGTCTCCAATATAAACATTAATATCTTCTGCAAGTCCGGAATTTAAAATATCAGCCATAACTTCTTTTTCATCTAATATATTTACGAAGTTTTTAGCAACTGCCAAGCTGTTAAACTCTGGTAAATCAAAAGCTCTATTTGCACCATCTAAATAGATTGTTCTATCTTCATTTAAGACTTTTTTTATCTGTTCAACAATTGGCTTTATAACATTTACGCTATATTTTAATTCATTAATCAAATATTGTTCTAATGGAATATCAATAATTTCAAGTGGTAATTTAATAATTGTTTCCTTAACCATACCTGTATTTGTTAAAATAATTGCCATCAACATTCGTGGTCCTAATAAAACAAATTTGATTTCATCAATTAAAAGTCCTTCAGAGCTTGGTCCAATAGCAAGTGTTGTATAATGTGTAATTTCAGAAATTGTTGTTGCTGTAATTTTAGTTAAATCATCAATTTCATTAATTTTACTTTCTAGCTTATCACTTATATATTTAATTTCCTCTAAGCTGATATTATCATCTTTTATTAGTTCATCAACATAGTACCTGTACCCTTTTTCTGATGGAATTCTTCCACTTGAAGTGTGCGTCTTTTCGATATATCCTTTTTTTTCAAGTTCAGCCATTTCATTTCTTATTGTGGCACTACTATAATTTAAATCATCTTTATTCATAATACTTGCTGAACTAACAGGTTCTGCAGTGTTTATGTATTCTTCTACTATTGCTTTTAAAACTCTGTTTTTTCTATCATCTAATTCAACTTTTTCCTTTTTAGGCATCTTATCACCTCTTTTAGCACTCTTTTTGTATGACTGCTAACTTCATATATATTATATCCTTTTTTAGCACTTGTCAATACCTTTTGCTAATTTTTTTAAAAATTTTCAATTTGTATTCTTTTTCTTGATATTTCTACAAAAATATTATATAATATTTCTAAATTTTGATTAAAAGGAATGTGATAAAAATGATAGACATCAAATTTTTAAGAGAAAATCCTGAAATTGTTAAACAAAATATTAGGAATAAATTTCAAGACCAAAAATTGCCATTAGTTGATGAAGTTATTGAATTAGACAAAAAAAATAGAGAGGCAAAGTTAAATGGAGATAATTTGCGTTCTAGCAGGAAGTCATTAAGTGCTGAAATTGGTAAACTAATGAGCACTGGAAATAAAGATGAAGCAGAAAAAATAAAAGTTGAAGTCCAAAAAATAAATGACCAACTTGAAGAAAATGAAAAACTTGAACAAAAATACTCTGAAGAAATTAAAGAAAGAATGATGAAAATTCCAAATATAATGGACCCATCTGTTCCTATTGGAAAAGATGATTCAGAAAATGTTGAGGTTCAAAGATTTGGAGAACCAAAAGTTCCAGATTACGAGATTCCTCATCATGCAGATATTATCGCAAGATTTAATGGTTTAGATAAAGAATCTGCTGGTCGTACAAGTGGTGT